>NZ_JBFRCU010000098.1:0-26762 GCF_052113205.1 Inquilinus sp. YAF38
CACCCAGCCGTCGCGCAGCGGGTCGTGCCCGGGCCGCCGCCGGGCGCCGACCGGCCCCTCGGTGTGCCGCAGCCCGCGGCCGAGGAAGCGGACCAGCAGGAAGGCGGCAGCGAAGGCGACCAGGATGGCGGCGGGCACGGCGACGGTGGCGGCGCTGGTCCAGCCCGCCTCGGTCAGCAGCGTCGCGGTCAGCACCGTGCCGAAGGCCATCACCGACCCGACCGACAGGTCGATGCCGGCGATCAGGATCACTACGGTCATGCCGACCGCGACCAGGCCGGTGATCGACACCTGGCGCAGCACGTCGGTCAGGTTGCCGTAGGACAGGAAGATGTTGCGGCCACTGCCGCTGACCGGCGAGAAGGCGATGCCGATCAACAGGATGACCAGCAGGCCCCAATACAGCTTGGTGCGGGACAGCAGGCGCAGGACGCTCATGGCACGGTCTCGGCGGCTCGGGAAACGGGGCGGGCGGCGCGGGGGGAAGCGAGATCCATGATCGCCTCCTGGCTGGCCTCGGCGCGGGGCAGCAGGCCGGTCTGCCTGCCCTCGCACATCACCAGGATGCGGTCGGCGAGCAGCAGCAGCTCCGGCAGCTCGGAGGAGACGAGCAGGACGGCGATGCCCTGGTCGGCCAGGGCGAAGACCAGGTCGTAGATCTCCTTCTTGGCGCCGACATCGATGCCGCGGGTCGGCTCGTCCAGCAGCAGCACGCGCGGCGCGGTGGCCAGCCACTTGCCGATCACCACCTTCTGCTGGTTGCCGCCGGACAGGCGCCCGGCCGGCTGCTGCGGCCCGGTGCAGCGCACGCCCAGCCGACCGATGGTGCCGCGCGCCAGCTCCGCCTCGCGGCCGAAGCGGCGCAGGCCGAGCCGCGCCAGGAGGGGGAGTGAGGGCAGGGCCAGGTTGTCGCGGATCGATGCGCCGAGCTGCAGGCCGGTGACCTTGCGGTCTTCGGTCACCAGCGCCAGTCCATGGCGCTTGGCCGCCGTCGGGTCGTCGATCGCCACCGGCGCGCCATCGATCCCGACCGTGCCGCCGCGGCGGCCGCGGGCGGACCCGAAGATGGTCTCCAGGATCTCGGTGCGGCCGGCGCCGAGCAGGCCGGCGATGCCCAGGATCTCGCCGGGCTGCAGGTCGAAGCCGACGCCGTCCAGCACCCGGCGCCAGCCGCCGCGCCGACCCGGCACCTCCAGCGACAGGTCGCGCACGCTCAGCACCGGCGTTCCGCCGCCGCCACCACGCCCGGGCGGATGCGCCGCCGTGGCCAGCTCGCGCCCGACCATATGGGCGATGATCCGCTCCCGCGTCAGCGCGGCGATCGGGGCGGTGACGACATGGCGGCCGTCGCGCAGGATGGTGACGCGGTCGGCCAGCTCCATCACCTCGTCCATCCGGTGCGAGATGTAGACGACCGCGACTCCGTCGCGCGCCAGCTGCCGCACCACCGCGAACAGGGTGGCGCATTCCGCTTGCGACAGGGCCGAGGTCGGCTCGTCCATGATCAGGATGCGGGTGTCCAGCGACAGCGCCTTGGCGATCTCGACCAGCTGCTGCTCGCCGACCCGCAGGCTGCCGACCCGCGCCTCCGGGTCGACGGCGATGCCCAGCCGGCGGATCAGTTGCGCCGCCGCCGCGCGCAGGGCGGGGCCGTCGACGAAGATGCCGCCGCGCAGCGGTTCGCGGCCCAGGAAGATGTTCTCGGCCACGGTCATGCCCGGCACCAGGTTCAGCTCCTGGTGGATGATGCCGACCCCCGCCTCCTCGGCATCGCGCACCCCGGCGAACTGGCGCGGCACGCCATCGACCAGGATGGTGCCGTCATAGTCGCCGTGGATGCCGGCCAGGATCTTCATCAGGGTCGACTTGCCGGCCCCGTTCTCGCCCATCAGGGCGTGGATCTCGCCTGCGAACAATTCCAGGCCGACGCTGTGCAGCACCGACACCCCGGCGAAAGCCTTGCCGATGCGGGCGGCCCGCAGCACCGGCGTGACGGCGGCCGGGCTGGTCTCTACGGCTGAACTCGACACCTCTCCTCCCTCTCTTATCGCCGGCGGCTTCGCCGTCCGGCCCGGCGGTTCAGGGCGACGCCCCGTCCACCGTGTCCGCTTTCATCATCCGGCGCGCCTTGCCAGGCGGCGCAGCTGTGGTCTCGCGCGTGATCAGCGGCGCCGGCAGGCGGATATGCTCCGCCGGCCGGTCCGGCGCCTCGAAGGCCGCGGTCAGGATCCGCCAGGCATGGCCGGCCAGCGCCTCGGTCGGCTGCCGGATGGCGCTGACGAAGGGGCGCAGCACGGTCAGCCAGGCGAAATCATCGAAGGCCAGCAGCGACAGGTCCTGCGGGATCGACATCCCGGCATCCTGCATCGCCCGCAGCACACCCAGCGTGGCAACGTTGCTGCCGGTGAACACCGCGGTCGGCCGTTTGGCCGAGGTGAGGATCGGCAGCACTCCGGCCCGCGTCTCCTCCTCGGTCATGCCCGGCAGCAGCACGCGGGCCCGCTGTTCCAGCCCGGCGGCGCGCATCGCCGCCAGGAAGCCCTCGACCCGTGCGGCGCTGTTCCAGAGACGGGTGGAGTTGATGACGAAGGCGAGGTCGCGGTGGCCCAGCCCCAGCAGATGCTCGGTGCCCAGCCGGGTGGCGGCGGCGTTGTCGACGGCGACGGAGGGGAAATGGTCCTGCGCCGCGACCCGGTCCAGCACCACCACCGGGATGCGGTGGTGCCGCATCTCGCGCTCGGTCGCCGACCAGTCGCGGGTCGGGATGATGACCAGCCCGTCGACACGCCGCGACAGCAGCGCCCGCACCCGCTCGTGCTCCCGCTCCGGGTCCTCGCGCGAGGTGACGATGATCACCTCGTAGCTCTGCGACAGGGCGATGTTCTCGAGATGCTCGACCAGCTCGTTGAACACGATGTTCAGCACGTCGGGCACCACCAGCCCGATGGTGCGGGTGCGCTGGCGGCGCAGCCCGGCAGCCAGGCTGTTCGGGCGATAGCCCAGCGCATCGGCCGCCTCCAGCACCCGCCGGCGGCTTTCGGCCGCGACCCCGGCCTTGCCGTTGAACACGTTGGATGCCGTGCCGAGCGAGACCCCGGCGCGCGATGCGACCTCCCTGATCGTCGTCTTACGCTGCGACATGCGTCCACTATGAAACGTTTCATATTGGAGTCAAGGCACCCGTGCGGAGGACGGAGTGGCGTCCCGCATCGTTCCCGTTTAGGCAGGGTTCGCGATCTGGAGGATCCGATGGCGGCGAGCGTGCGGGCGATCTCGGGGGTCGGGGGCAAGGGCCCCGCCTGCTTCCTGGTGCAGGCGGCCGGGTTGCGCCTGCTGCTCGATTGCGGCGCCGGGCCGGACGAGGACATGCGGCCCGACCTGTCCGGCCTCGGCCCGATCGACGCGATCCTGCTAAGCCATGCCCATCCCGATCATGTCGAGGCGCTGCCGGAGGCGGCGGACCGGTTCGGGCCGGTGCCGGTCTACGCCACCCCGCCGGTGCTGCAGGCGCTGCCCGAGGGATCGCCGGCCGACCGCCGGCCGCTGGTCCTCGGCCGCAATCGGCTGGCCGGGGACCTCACGGTCACCTGCGGCCGCTCCGGCCATGCGCCGGGCGGGGTGTGGCTGCATCTCGCGATCGGCGGCGGGCTGTTCTATGCTGGCGACATGGCGTTCGATTCCGTGCTCTTCGCCGTCGACGCGGAGCCGCCGGCGGCGCGGGTTGCCATCCTCGATGCCTCCTATGGCGACGATGACACGCCGCACGAGCAACGCCTGGCCGCGTACGCCCCGGTCTTTGCCGCGAAGCGCTCGCTGCTGCTGGCCCCGGCCGGCGGGCGCGGGCCGGAGATGGCGCTGGCCGCCGCGGCGGCACATGAGCGCAAGCCGGCGGTGTGCGACGCCAACCGGGCGATGATCGACCGGCTGATCGACGACTCCGCCTGGCTGCGGCCCGGCGCCGGCACGATGCTGGATTCGCTGCGCAGCCGGCTCGAGCCGATCGAGTCGGTCGAGCCGCCGCCGGAGCGGGCGATCATCGCCGCCAAGCCGAACGCCACCGGCGGCGCCGCCAAGCCGCTGCTCGAGGGCTGGGGCCGTGGGGACGGCCCGGCGGTCGCCACCGGCTATGTCGCCGCCGGCACCCCGGCGCGCCGGGCGGTGGAGGAGGGCCGGGCGATGGAACTGCGCTGGCCGGTGCATCCGCGGCTGTCGCAGAACGCGGCGCTGGCGAAGACGCTCGGGGCCGAGGTGGTGGTGCCGGCCTTCGGCGACGCCAGGCACCGCGCCGCCTGGGCCAAGGCCTTCGCTCCCGCCCGGATTGCCGTCGAGGAGACGGTGGAGATCTGATGGAGCGGATCAGGCCTCGACGAGGTTCAGGCGCTTTCGGATCTGCTCGATATCGTCGCCTTGGCGGTCGATGCGATTCGAGAGGACGGCATATTGCCCGAACAGGCTCGCCACCTGCCCTTCCAGCAAGCCGAGCCTGGTCTTGACCTCGCGCAGATCGGTCTTCACCTCGGCAAGATCGGTCCGGATCGCCCGCAGATGCTCCAGCACCAGATTGTCCGTCTTCTCGTCCATAGCGCACCCGACCCTGCGGATACCGTGACATCCGATCGCATTCTATAACATAGGGACGATTCAGATCGATGCAGCCCTTCCTGTTCCTGCGCCACGGCCAGAGCACCGCCAATCGCGACCGGGTGATCGCCGGCAGCACCGATGCCGCGCTGACCCAGCTGGGCGAGGCCCAGGCGCGCGAGGCCGCCATCGCCCTGGCCGGTTCGGGCATCGGCCGGATCGTCGCCAGCCCGCAGCGCCGGGCGCTGCGCACGGCCGAGATCGTGGCCGGGGCGCTTTGTCTGCCGGTCGCGGCCGATCCGGGTCTGGTCGAGCGCCATTGGGGCGAATGGGAGGGCCGGCTGGTCGTCGACCGGCCGGACTATTTCATGGTCCCCGAGGGCGGCGAGAGCTGGGAAGCGTTCCGGGACCGCGCCTGGGTCGCCTGCCGGCCGATCCTCGCCGCCGGGCCGGCGCCGCTCGCCGGGCCTGCGGCCCTGCTGATCGTCGCCCATGCCGGCATCATGCGGGTGCTGCGCGACCGGCTGGGGCTGGGCTTCGAGACCAAGGGCGTCGGCAACGCCGTGCCGATGCGATTCACGCCGCCGGGGGCTGCAGGCTTATCCTGGCAAGTCGAACCGGTCATGAAACTGCAACCGGAACCTGCTAGCACCCCAGCCATTGTCTAAAATCCTTGGGATCGACGCACATGCTGACCCGCCTTCTGCTCGCCGCCGCGACATCCGCCGTTCTGGCCACCGTCTCCGCCGCGGCGTTCGCCGTGCCGGGATCGCTGATGATCTACACCTCGACCCCGAACGAGGCGATGACGGCGCTGGTCGCCCAATTCAACAAGGCGCATCCGGAGGTGAAGGTCGAGTTCTTCCGCTCCGGCACAACCGAGGTGCTGAACAAGCTGCAGGCGGAATTCGCGGCCGGGTCGCCGCAGCCCGACGTCGTGTTCATCGCCGACGCGGTGGCGATGCAGCAGCTCAAGGATGACGGCCGCCTGCTGGCCTATGCCGATGCGCCGATCGCCGGTTTCCCCGACGGCTTCGCCGATCCGGACAAGACCTATTTCGGCACCAAGCTGATCCCGACCGGCATCGCCTGGAACACCAAGTCCGGCGCGCCGGCGCCGAAATCCTGGAACGACCTGCTGTCGGCCGCGGCCAAGGACCAGGTGATCATGGCCAGCCCGCTCTATTCCGGCGCGGCGGTGATCCATGTCGGCACGGTCGCGGCGCAGCCCGACATGGGCTGGGACTATCTCGACAAGCTGGCCGCGAACGGCGCGGTCGCCGGCCAGGGCAACGGCACGGTGATGGAGGCGGTGGCCACCGGCCAGAAGAGCTACGGCATCATCGTCGACTTCATGGCGCTGAACGCCAAGGCCAAGGGCTCGCCGGTCGACTTCGTCTATCCGGCCGACGGCGTGTCGGTGGTGACCGAGCCGGTGGCGATCCTGAAGTCGGCCGACGACGTCGCCGACGCCAAGACCTTCGTCAACTGGCTGCTGTCGGATGACGGCCAGGCCTACATGGCCAAGCAGGGCTACATCCCGGGCAAGCCCGGCGTCGCGCTGCCGCCCGGCCGCCCGGCGGCGTCGGCGCTGAAGCTGATGCCGGTCTCGGCCGAGACCCTGGCCAAGGGCGTCGACGAGAACAAGCGCAAGTTCAGCGACGCCTTCGGCGGGTGAGACAGGCCACCCGCGTCCGGCCTTCCCTTCTTTGTCATGCCCGGGCTTGACCCGGGCATCCAGAGGGTCTCGACATCTTCTGGATTGCCGGGTCAAGCCCGCAATGACAGGAAGAAGCATGGGCTTGGCCGGCACGATGGTCTAAACGCGGAGGCTCCGAGATCGTCGATCGCAGTTCCAGCGCGCCCGTGACCGATTCCCTGGCACCGACTCCAGCAGCTTTCCACCCCCGCCGCTGGGGCGATCCGGTCCTGGCCGGGGCCGCCGGCGCCTATGTGCTGCTGGTCTGCGCCCTGCCGATGCTGCGCCTGTTCGCCGAAGGGCTGGCGCAGCCGGAGGCGGCGCTGGCCATGCTCGGCGGCCGGGCGACGCTGCGGGCGCTGCAGAACACTCTGGTCTCCGGCCTCGGCTCGACCCTGGTCTCGGTGATCGTCGGCGGCGGCCTGGCGCTCGCCATCGGCCTGACCGACATCCGCCGCCGCGGCGTGCTGGCGCTGCTGTGCCTGCTGCCGATGCTGATCCCGCCGCAGATCGCCGCGCTGGCCTGGATCCGGCTGCTCGATGCCGGCACGCCGGCCAGGGCCGTGCTCGACGCCGTCACCGGCCGCTGGCCGAACCACCCGCTCTATTCCGGCGGCGGGGTGGTCTGGATCATGGGGCTGGAGCATGCGGCGCTGGTCTTCCTCGCCGTCACCGCCGCCATCCGCGGCCTGCCCTGCGACCTGGTCGAGGCCGCGCGCGCCGCCGGCGCCCGGGGGCCGCGGATCCTGCCCGGCATCCTGCTGCCGCTGCTGCGCCCGGCCTTCGTGGCCGGCGCCGCTTTGGCCTTCGTCTCGGCGATCGGCAATTTCGGCGTGCCGGCGCTGCTCGGCATCCCCGGCCGCTACAGCGTGCTGACCACGCTGATCTACCAGCGGCTCAGCGGCTTCGGCCCGTCGGTCCTGGGCGAGGTGGCGGCGCTGGCCCTGGTGCTGGCCGTACTGGCGGCGCTGGGCCTCGGGCTGCAGCGCTGGGCCGCGGCCCGGGCGCCCGTCCTGGTCAGCACTGGCCCGACCGGGCCAGTGCTGCCGCTCGGCCGGGGCCGGCCCTGGGTCGAGGCGGCGCTGTGGCTGATCGTCGGCGTGCTCTCGGTCGCGCCCCTCCTGGCCCTGCTGGCCTCGGCCCTGGTGCCGGCGCTGGGGGTGGATCTGACCTTCGCCACCGCCAGCCTCGACCAGTTCGGCTACATCCTGTTCCAGCACGACGCCACCCGCCGCGCCTTCCTCAACAGCGCGCTGCTGGCCGCGGCGGCGGCGCTGGCCACGGCCGCGGTCGGGCTGGTCCTGGCCTATTACGCCGAGGCGCGGCGCTGGCGGACGATGCGCTGGCTCGACACCCTGGCCGACCTGCCCTATGCGCTTCCCGGCGTGCTGACCGCGATCGCCGCGATCCTGCTGCTGCTGCGGCCGCTGCCGCTGCTCGGGGTCAGCCTGTACGGCACGCTGTGGATCATCCTGGTGGCCTATCTCGGCCGCTTCCTGGCGCTGGCGCTGCGGCCGGTGGCGGCGGCGATCGCCCAGGCCGACCCGGCGCCGGAGGAGGCGGCACGGCTGGCCGGCGCCCGCGGGCCGCGGCGCCTCGCTGGCATCCTGCTGCCGGCCGTGGCGCCCGCGGTCGCGACCGGCGCCATCCTGGTGTTCCTGACCGCCTTCAACGAGCTGACGGTCTCGGCCCTCCTCTGGTCGCGGGGCAGCGAGACGGTCGGGGTGATGGTGTTCTCGCTGCAGGCGGAAGGCGCCGCCACCGCCGCCTCGGCCATCGCAGTGCTGACCGTGCTGGTCACGCTCGGCCTCGCCGGCATCGCCACCTTGTTTGCCCGCCGCCTGCCCAGGGGATCGCTGCCATGGCTGCCGTAGACATCGAAGGCGTCGTCCGGCGCTTCGGCCCGCGCGTCGCGGTCGACGGCGTCGGGCTGCAGGTGGCGCAGGGCGAGTTCCTGGCGCTGCTCGGGCCGTCCGGCTGCGGCAAGACCACGCTGCTGCGCCTGCTCGCCGGCTTCGACGCGCCCGATGCCGGCACGATCCGGATCGGCGGCCGGGTGGTGGCGGGGGGCGGGACGATGGTGCCCGCGGAGGAGCGCGGCATCGGCATGGTGTTCCAGTCCTACGCGCTGTGGCCGCACATGACCGTGCGCGAGAATGTCGATTATGCGCTCCGCATCCGCCGGCTGCCGGCGGCGGAGCGGACGCGACAGGCCGACCAGGCGTTGGCGGCGGTCGGCCTGACCGACCGCGCCGAGGCCCGGCCGGACGTACTGTCCGGCGGCCAGCGCCAGCGCGTCGCCTTGGCCCGCTGCCTGGCGATGGCGCCGGCGCTGGTGCTGATGGACGAGCCGCTGGCCAATCTCGACGTGCATCTGCGCGACGCGCTGCAGGCGGAGTTCCGCCGGCTGCACCGCCAGCTCGGCGCCACCGTGGTCTATGTCACGCACGACCAGGCCGAGGCGATGGCGCTGGCCGACCGGATCGCGGTGATGGACCACGGAAGGCTGCAGCAGGTGGCGCCGCCGCGGCAACTCTATGCCGAGCCGGCGACGGCGATGGTGGCGGATTTCGTCGGCCGCGGCATGGTGGTGCCGGTGACCTGGCGCGGCGGCGCCGGCCCCGGCCTGTGTGCCGCCGAGCTCTGGGGCCATGCGGTGCGGCTGCGCGGCGGCGCGGGTGCGCACACACCGTCGCAGACCGCTTGCCTGCGGGCCGAGGGGCTGGCGGTCGATCCGGCCGAGGGCATCCCGGTCCGGCTCGATCGTGCCGTGTTCGAGGGCGCGGTCACCATCCTGCATTGCCGGCCGGATGCCGCTCCCGGCCGGGTGCTGCGCGTCGCCCATCGCGGCCCGCCGCCGGAGGAGGGCGCGGCCCTGCGCCTGCGGGTCGAGGATGGCTGGCTGATGCCGTCGGAATCCGGCGCCGGGGCGATGGCGGCGGAGTAACGGCTCCGCCGCCGCAGTGAACGTCGCCGGTTACGGCGTGACCTCGCGGGTCAGCCGCGAGTCCCAGGGACACCAATGGCATCCCGGCAGGAAGGCGCCGCAGGCCTCGTCGAGATGGTCTTCCACATACATCATGTTCGCGTCGCAGACCTCGATCGCCTGGGAAAAGAAGCTGATCGAGTCGGGATCGAGATAAAAATTAAATCTCGGGTTGTAGGGCTGCGACCGTTTGATGAGCCGCCCGTGAACGTGAATTTCCTGTTGTTCCTTTCCAGACAGGATGTCACGAGCTTTTTGTATTTTGTTGTCGTCATTGAGCTGGATGATGAATTCCACGCCCGGGCTTGACTGTTGCATGAATGCGAAGAAGGCAGGCATTTTCATTCTCCTAGAGTTATTAAGTTACAATGATAAATCTACTGGTAAATCAAACTTGATAATTAAGGTATGTGTGCGCTTGTCATGAGTCAATTGCTGAATCTTGAATAAAGAATAATATTTTATGCAATATTTAGTTGTATCCCAAATATCGATACCGGGCTCATGGCCACACGCGCCGGTTCTGGATTGCTTCGTCGGCTTCGCCTCCTCGCAATGACGGTCGGGGCGCTGTGAACAGGTCTCGCTTGCGGGAGAGTCGGTCTGACGCCGTCGTTTGCCGGCCGCGGCGGGGCGGGCTATGGTCGCGCGCCCGCCGCCAATACGAACGCCCATGCCGCAGCCCCGCCCGATCGGCCGCATCAACTGGATCGGCCTGTGGACCCTGACCGCCAAGGAGGTCCACCGCTTCCTCAAGGTCGCGACCCAGACGATCGCCGCCCCGGTCGTCACCACCCTGCTGTTCTATGCCATCTTCACCCTCGCCCTCGGCGGCGCCACGCGCCAGGCCGCCGGGGTGCCGTTCCTGCAGTTCCTGGCGCCGGGGCTGATCATGATGGCGATGGCGCAGAACGCCTTCGCCAACACCTCCTCCTCGCTGATGATCGCCAAGATCCAGGGCAACATCGTCGACGTGCTGATGCCGCCCCTGGCACCGGCCGAGCTGGCGGCCGGCTATGTTGCAGGAGGCGTCGTCCGCGGCCTGCTGGTCGGGACGGTGACCTGGGCCGCGATCCGGATCTTCGTGCCGATCGACCCGGTCCATCCCGGCTTCGTGCTGTTCCACGGCCTCGCCGCGTCGATGATGCTGGCCCTGCTCGGCGCCATCGGCGGCATCTGGTCGGAGAAGTTCGACCACATCGCCGCCGTCACCAACTTCGTGGTCACGCCGCTGGCCTTCCTGTCCGGCACCTTCTACTCGCTCGACCGGCTGCCGCCAGCCTGGCACTTCGTCGCCCATCTCAACCCGTTCTTCTACATGATCGACGGCTTCCGCTACGGCTTCATCGGCGTCAGCGACGGCACCCTGGCGATCGGCATCCTGGTGCTGCTCGGCGTCAACGCCGCGCTGCTAGCGCTGCTGCTGCGCATGCTCGCTACTGGCTACAAGCTGAAGGCGTAGCGATGCAGCTTCCGGCGGCGGTGGTGCGCCCAGCGGGGCCGGCGCGGCCAGCGGGGGCGGCCCGCCCGGTCCGGCGCTTCGGCGCGGTGCACTGGCTCGGCCTGGCCACGCTGTTCCGGCGCGAGTTCCGGGCCTATCTGAAGGATTGGCCGGAGACGGTGGTCGCCCCGACCTTCTCGATCCTGCTGTATGTCGCGGTGTTCGCCGTCGCCTCGGGCGAGGCGACGGGGGATGCGGCCGGAGCGCCCGCCTGGGCCGGGCCCGGCGGGCTGCTGCCGTTCCTGGCGCCCGGGCTGGTGGTCTATGTCGTGATCCTGCGCGMCGCCGAGGCCACGGTCTACAGCATCACCTTCCTCAAGGTCGAACGGCTGGTCGGCGACATCCTGATGCCGCCGCTGGCGCCCTGGGAGGTGGCGGCCGGCTATGCCCTGGCCGGCACCGCCTCGGGCCTCGTCACCGGCCTGCCCTGTCTGGCGGCGCTGCTGCTGGCCGCCGGCACCGGCGTCGCCGACCCGGCGCTGCTGGCCCTGGTGCTGCTGCTCGGCGCCTTCCTGCTGGCCGCCGCCGGCACGCTGGTCGGGCTGTGGGCGGAGAAATGGGACCAGGCTGCCGCCTTCTTCGGCTTCCTGCTGATCCCGGTGACCTTCCTGTCCGGCGTGTTCGCGCCGGTGGCGCTGCTGCCCGAGCCGCTGGCCGTTGTGGTGATGCTGAACCCGGTCTATTACGCCATCGACGCCGCCCGCATCGCCTTCGGCGGCTCGGGTGCCGAGCCGGTCGGCCGCAGCCTCGCCGTGCTGGCGGTCGGCGGCATCGTCCTGTGGGCCTGCGCGGCCCTGCTGATCGCCCGCGGCTGGCGCTTGAAGCCCTAGGTCCGACGAATATCGGACATGATCTTGTCGTGATCTCGGCCTCATCATTCCGGATATTGTCCTGGGCCTCCGGACGACGGCGCTTTATTCAAAATTGTATCGATTTCAGCAGTGGGTCATCCAGATTTCACCCGAAGAATCGACTGGACAGGGAACGTATTGTGCAGTGCAATGTTGATAGCTCTACCCGCCGGATTGTTTCGCCGCGTCAGGCATCGAATTGCGCAAGGGAGAGGTTCCGTGGGCCAGGCCATACCTTCCACCAGCGACATTGTGATCAGCGCCTATGAGTCGCGCCGCGCCGCCGGCGCTGACGAATGGACGGCCTGCGACGCCGCGCTGGAGGCGTTCCGCAGACGTCACCCGGAAGCGTCGTCGGACCTGGCCAACACCTTCATCGCCGACGTGCTGCGGGACCACACCGCCCGTCATTGAAGCGGCATTAGATCCGACATATTGCATCGCGGCGAAATCAAGCGGCGCGACCCGGATCGGCGGCATGGGTTCCGCCGTCATGTTGCGGCATAGCCGGACTTGCTGGCCGGTCCGGCCATGATCGGGTTCGTCACAGGCTGCGCCGGACCGATCGATGACCTCTTCCGAGATCCCGCCGCGGACCGCCCGCCTGGTCCTGGTAACGCCGGACGGCCGCGTCCTCGRCATCCTGCCGCCGGTCGCCGCGACGACGCCGTGGTGGCAGGAGGTCGAGCCGGTGGTCCGCGCCGTCCGCGACCGCTTCGGCATCGACGCCACCATCCTGCGGCTGTTGGAGACCGAGCGCGACCGACCGTATGGCGGCGCGGTGACCTATCTGGCCGAGGTGGCTCGGCCGGTGCCGGCCGAACCCTGGGCCGGCACGCTCGACGAGCAGCCGCTGCGCCAGCCCTATGCCCGGCCCGGCGGTCCCGCCGCGGACCTGGACTGGGCCCGGCAGGCGCTGGCCCGGCACGGCCTGTGGCCCGCGGGCGCGCCGGTGCAGATCCGCAGCTGGAATCTGTCCAGCATCTGGCGGATCCCGGTCGAGGGGCAGGTGGCCTGGCTGAAGGTGGTGCCGCCCTTCTTTGCGCATGAGGGCCCTCTGCTCGAACGCCTGGCCGGAGGGCCGGTGCCGCGGCTATTGGGGCAGGAGGGCGGCCGCGTGCTGCTGGCCGAGATCCCGGGCGACGACCTGTACGAGGCCGGGCCGGCGCAGTTGCTCGGCATGGTGGCGCTGCTGACCGGCCTGCAGCGCTCATGGCAGGGGCAGGCCGAGGAGCTGCTGGCGCTCGGCCTGCCGGACTGGCGCGCGCCGGCCTTGGAGGCGGCGATCACCGCGGTGGTGGAGCGGACATCGAACGAGCTTTCGGCTGCCGAACGGGCGGTCCTGACCCGTTTTCTGTCAGGCCTGCCGCGCCGCTTCGCCGATATCGCCGCCTGCGGCCTGGACGACACGCTGGTGCATGGCGATTTCCACCTCGGCAATTGCCGCGGCGAAGGCTCGGCGATCACCCTGCTCGACTGGGGCGACAGCGGCGTCGGCCATCCGCTGCTGGACCAGCCGGCCTTCCTGACCCGGATCCCGGACGAGGCGGTCGGGCCGGTCCGGACGCATTGGCACGAACGTTGGCGCGCGGCGATGCCGGGTAGCGACCCCGACCGGGCCGCGGCACTCCTCTCCCCGATCGCCGCCGCCCGGCAGGCGGTGATTTACCAGGGCTTCCTGGACCGCATCGAGCCGACGGAGCGGGTCTATCACCGCACCGACCCCGCCGACTGGCTGGGCCGGACCGCGGCGATCCTCGATCGGTAGATAACCTTCATCGTCATTGCGAGGAGGCGAAGCCGACGAAGCAATCCAGGGGCCGCACGCAACAGCCCCTGGATTGCTTCGCTGCGCTCGCAATGACGGCTTCGGGAACGGTCCCTGCAGCGGGTGAGGCGGTCAAAGCAGCCGACGGATCGCTAATCGGCTGCATGGGCCCCGTCAGGCGCGCGGGGCGTGCTTGTTCAGGATTCGCTGCAGGGTGCGGCGGTGCATCTTCAGCCGGCGCGCCGTCTCCGACACGTTGCGGTCGCACTGCTCGAACACACGCTGGATGTGCTCCCACCGCACCCGGTCGGCTGACATCGGGTTCTCGGGTGGCGGCGGCAGCTTCTCGTCCGGATTCAGCAGAGCCGCCTCGATCTGGTCGGCGTCGGTCGGCTTGGCCAGGTAGTCGACGGCGCCGGCCTTCACCGCGGCCACCGCGGTGGCGATGTTGCCGTAGCCGGTCAGCATGATCACCCGGCTGTCCGGCCGCGCCTCATGCAGCACCGGCACGATGTCCAGGCCGTTGCCGTCGCCCAGCCGCAGGTCCAGCACGGCGAAGGCGGGGGCGACGCGGCGGGCCAGGTCGATGCCGGTGGCGAGGCCGTCGGCGGTCACCACCTCGAAGCCCCGTTTCTCCATGGCGCGGGCCAGGCGGGTGCGGAAGGCGAGGTCGTCGTCGACGATCAGAAGACTTTTGGCGGCGTCGCGCGCCGGCAGCGGCGCCGGCTGTTCGGGGGTGAGGGTGGCAGGGGAAACGGTCATGACCAGGTCCTTTCTTTCCTCTCAAATTTGTGTCGCGGCCACGCAACTGCAATGACCGCGCCCCCTTGGGGGCCATTCGAGAAGGATAATTGGGCCCCGCTGTGCTCGAGCAGCGTGGCCGCGATGAAGATGCCGAGACCCATATGGTCGCTGTCCTCGCCGCGGCCGGAGACATAGGGCTCGC
The DNA here is from genome assembly GCF_052113205.1 of Inquilinus sp. YAF38. Lineage (NCBI taxonomy): Bacteria > Pseudomonadati > Pseudomonadota > Alphaproteobacteria > Rhodospirillales > Rhodospirillaceae > Inquilinus > Inquilinus sp. YAF38. The sequence goes on from NZ_JBFRCU010000098.1 coordinate 14,333, forward strand.
CCAGCCGGCCGAGGAGCGCCAGCGGGAAGCCCGGGCCGTCGTCGATGATCTTCAGCACCACGGTCTTCGATCCATATTCGGCGGCGATCTCGACCCGGTTACGGGCGAATTGCAGCGCGTTCTGGATCAGATTGCCCAGGCCGTGGATCAATTCCGGCGTCCGCCGCAGCAGCAGCGCCTGCCCCGGCGGGCCTTCGCCGGCGGTGATGAACAGGCGGCGGTTCTCGGCATGCAGGTAGCTTTCGGCCGCCGCCCCGGCCAGCGCCGGCAGGGTCATCAGCCGGAACGGATCCTCGTCATCGGGCTCCGGCCGTCGCGCCAGCTCGGTCAGAATGTCGCGGCAGCGGCCGACCTCCTGCTCCAGCAGCGCGATGTCCTCGGCCATCGGGTGGTCGGCCGGCACGTCGCGCCGCATCTCCCGCGCGATCAGGGTGATGGTGCCCAGCGGCGTGCCCAGCTGATGCGCCGCCGCCGCGGCCAGGCCGCCCAGCAGCGAGATCCGCTGCTCGCGCTCCAGCGCCATCTGGGTGGCGGCCAGGGCATCCGACACCTGCCGGGCGTCGGCCGCGACCTGCCAGACGTAATGCGAGACGAAGAGGATGGAGATGCCCATCGCCAGCCCGACGCCGAGATGGTAGGGCGACCCGCTGGAGGGCATGCCGCCCGGCAGCGGATAGTGCCAGAAGGCCAGCAGCACGACGCCGGCGATGGCCAGGCCGGTCAGTGTCATCGTGCTGCGGTAGCTGAGCAGCGTGGCCGACACCGTCAGCGGCGCCAGCATCAGCACCACGAAGGGGTTCAAGAGACCGCCGGTGAGGAACAGCAGCGCCACCAGCTGGCTCATATCGTAGCCGAGATAGAGCGCCGCATCCCGCTCCACCAGGCGCAGCCGCCATTTGCCCTGGACGACGGCGGCGACGTTCAGCGCCACCGAGATGGCGACGATCGCCAGCGCCGGCCACAGCGGCAGGGCATAGTCCAGCCAGTAATGCACGAACAGGATGCTGGCAGCCTGGCCGGCGACGGCGACCCAGCGGATCTTGATCAGGGTGATCTGGCTGATCCGCGCCCGCATCCGGCGGCCGGGCATCGCGTCGGGTGCGTCCGGCAGCGGTCGCAGTGCGGGGTCGCGCCCGGCCTCCGCCGCCGGGTCGAGCCCGGCCCCCTGGTCATTTTCGCCTTGTCCGTCCATTCTCGCTCCATGCTCTCCGACGGCGTCATCATAGCGGAGCGCCTGTCCAAGCGCTTCCATCCCGGCGCCGCGCCCGCGGTCGACGGCATTTCCTTCGTGGTGCCGCGCGGCTCGACCGTCGCGCTCCTGGGCGGCAACGGCGCCGGCAAGACCACCACGATCTCGATGCTGCTCGGCCTGCTGCTGCCGTCGGGCGGCCGCATCACCGTGCTGGGCCATGACATGGCGCGGGACCGCTTTGCCGTCCTGCCCCGGATGAACTTCTCCAGTCCCTATGTCGATCTGCCGCACCGGCTGACCGTGCGCGAGAACCTGGCGGTCTATGCCCGGCTGTACGGCGTGCGCGACCGCCGCAGCCGCATCGCCGAGCTGGCCGAGCTGCTGGACCTGACCGGATTCATCGACCGGCCGTCCGGTAAATTGTCGGCCGGTCAGAAGACCCGGGTGGCTCTGGCCAAGGCACTGGTCAATGCGCCGGAGCTGCTGCTGCTCGACGAGCCGACCGCCTCGCTCGACCCCGACACGGGCGACTGGGTGCGCGGCATGCTGGAGCGCTACCGGGCCGAGCGCGGCGCCACCATCCTCCTGGCCAGCCACAACATGGACGAGGTCGAGCGGCTGAGCGACCAGGTGCTGATGCTGAAGGCCGGCAAGATCGTCGACCAGGGCTCGCCGGACCAGCTGATCACCAAATACGGCCGCACCGACCTGGAGGAGGTGTTCCTCGACATTGCCCGCAGCCGCGGCGCGCTGGGGCAAGCGGCGCAATGAGCGGCACCCTGGCTTCTCCGACCGCCCTGCGCGGCTCGTCCTCGGGCCGCATCCTGGCGGTGATGCTGCGTCACCTCTACATCCTGCGCGGCTCGATCCCGCGGCTGGTCGAGCTGATGTACTGGCCGACGGTGCAGATGGTGGTCTGGGGCCTGATCACGGAAAGCCTGGCGCCGGCGATGAACTGGCAGGCCCAGGCCGCCGGCGTGCTGATCTCGGCGGTGCTGCTGTGGGACCTCTTGTTCCGGGCCCAGCTCGGCATGTCGATCTCCTTCCTCGAGGAGATGTGGAGCCGCAATCTCGGCCATCTCTTCGTCAGCCCGCTCAGACCCTGGGAATGGGTGGCGTCGCTGATGGCGATGAGCCTGATCCGCACCTTGGTCGGCGTGGTGCCGGCGGCGCTGCTGGCGATCCTGCTGTACCACTGGAACATCTTCTCGCTCGGCCTGCCGCTGCTGGCCTTCTTCGTCAACCTGATCGTCACCGGCTGGGCCGTGGCGCTGGTGGTGCTGGCGCTGATCCTGCGCTACGGCATGGGGGCGGAGGGGCTGGCCTGGGCCATCGTCTTCGCCATTTCGCCGATCAGCGCGATCTACTATCCGGTCTCGGTGCTGCCCGGCTGGTTGCAAGGAGTGGCCCTGGCGCTGCCGCCGGCGCATGTGTTCGAGGGCATGCGCGGCCTGCTGCACGGCCAGGACTTCGACACCGGCCATTTCCTCGCCGCCGTCGGCCTCAACGTGATCTGGCTCGGCCTTGGCAGCGCCGCTTTCCTGTGGGGCTTCCGCACCGCCCGCAACCGCGGCTCGCTGCTGCAGCAGGGGGAATAGGCATGTCGCGCAACGTCATTCGGCAACAGCGAGACGCCATCGGGCAGGACGCTCGGTTTCGTCGCGAAGTTCAGATCGGCCTCGACGCCGCTGATCTGGTGCCCGGCGACGACGTCGAAGCCGAAGCAATCGCGTGGCGGACGGAGATCCGGCGAAAGCTGACCGACCCGGCATCGTGAGATAGCTGTCGCTTTCCTCGATATCTCAGAAAAACCCCCTTACCCAGCCCAGCTCACCCATCGCCTGCCAGACGGCGCCGGCGGCGATGGCGAGCAGCAGGGCGGAGGCGGCGAGGGCGATGCAGAGCAGGATGCCGTCCTCCTCCAGATAGGCAATGGCCAGCAGGGCGATCGCCAGGGCCGGCGGGACGTTGCTCAAGGGGATCGGGGCCAGCAGCAGCAGGCCGAGCAGCAGCACGACCGGGCCGACCACCCGCTTCGCCGCCTCGAACGGCATCGGCCAGCGCGGATGGAAGAAGCCCTCGATGGCGCGCAGCACTGGCACGGCGCGGCCGAGGGTGCGCGCCAGCCCCTCGGTGCGCACGCTGCGCTCGGCGACGCGGCGGGGGAAGGCCGGGCCGGCATGGCCCAGCATCATCTGCACCGCCAGGATGGCCAGCAGCGGGGCGACGACGGCGGACGCGCCCGGCATCGCCCCGAGCAGCGCCAGCAGCAGCATGACAAGGCCGAAGGAGCGGTCGCCCAGCTGGTCCACCAGCCAGCGCAGGGTCACTCGCTCGGCATCGGCGTCGCGCAGCAGGCCGTCGAGCAGGGCGGAGGTCGGGATCCGGGTCGTCATCTCGCCGGCAGGATACCCGAAGGCTCTCTCGCCGGCAGTCACTCCTGGTCGCCTGGCCTCAGCGACGGGATCCCAGCGTTGCCGCCAGGCGGTTCGCCAGACCACAGGCCTTGGTCCTGCGGCCGGGGCTGAGCCGGGCGGCCAGGCTGCGGTATCCGGCCGTGGCCGCAGCGCGCTCGGCGCCAGTCGCCCGTGCCGCGGCCACCAGGAACCAGGCACCGGCGCGGACCTGGTCGCCCGAGAGTGGTGGGCTGTCGGCATAGAGCTCGGCCAGCCGCAGCTGGGCGCGCGGCAGGCCGTTGCCGGCGGCCAGCAGCAGCCAGCGCAGCGCCTCGGCCCGGTCGCCGGGGATGGCGTAGCCGTTGTCGTCGAGGCGGCTGTCGCTGATCACGCCGAGATTGTATTGCGCGGCCGCGTCGCCGGCCTCCGCGGCGCGCCGCAGCGCCTTCACATCGGAGCTCGCGGGAGCCAGGCGGGGCGGTGCTGCCGGATCGGTCGGCGCGCTCACGCCGCCAGCCCCAGGCCGGCCCTGGCGATCCGGCAGGCGTCGTCGCCCGGCACGCAGTCGCGGCAGACCACCGGCCGGTCGGCATAGACCACGCAGCGGGTGGAGCGGCCGACCTCGCCTTCCAGGGCGGAGCAGCGGTCGCCGTCGCAGCGCATCCGGGCATCATCCCGGTAGCGCTGGGGAATGCGCTCGATCTCCGCCTCGCTCTCGGTCCAGAACCGCGGCCAGTCGCGGGAAAAGGCGCAACAAGCACCGCAGGCCTGGCAGTCGAACGCTTCGGCGCCGGCGCGGGACATCTCGCCCATCTCGGCCCCGGTCAGGCGCTGCGCTGCTTGCGCGGGGTGCGTTCCACAGTGTCGGCGCTGCGCGGCACCTCGGAGAGATCGGCCTCGGGCACCATGCGCTCCTCGGTCCCGAGCGTGCTGCGCACCCGATAAAGCCGGCCGGAGGATTCGCTCGGGTAATGCGCCACGACCTTATAGGCGCCGGCGATCGCGGAGCTGGGGCTGGGCCGCCGCCAGATGTAGACGGTGCTGCCAACGGAATATCGGGTGTGGGTCATGCCTGCATTTCTGCGCCCGGCAGGGGCGCGGTAAGAGCCGGCCCGCTCATCGCGTCGCGGCCGGAACCGAAGGGACGCGTGCGACTGCAAGTGCGCTCCGCCGCCACGGGCACTCTGCGCATCGGGCTTTCAATAAATACCGAGAAGATGCAGTCTAAAGCGAATCCCGGATCGTGTCTGCAAAAATCGCCTGCCGTGGTGTCTTCAGGTATATCGCAAGATGCCGTTGATTGCTGCTGCAGTTTGATTTTTCGACCATGCTCTGGAAATTGGCGGCTGCCGAGGCCATGGCCGGTCATTTCGAAATATTATCTGGCCAAGCTGGGGTGGCGAGGCCATGCTGATGAGTGAACAATAAGGATATCTCGACATGACGGCAGGTGAGATCCGCCTCCCGGCGTATGGCAAGGACCCGGGGACCGCGAAGGCGGCGGAGCGCCAGGCCCGCGAGGCGCGCCAGGATGCCGAGCGCTATGCCCGGCGCGGCAACATGACCATGCATGCGATCTCGCTGCAGGCGGCCCGTGAGCTCGAGGAGGCGGCTGCCGCCCATCGCGGCCCGGCGCCGAAGGAACGCCGTTGACGGACAGCAAGAGGTTGCCGAGCCGGAAGAGACCGATGGCGTTCTACAAGTTGTATCCGCGCGACTGGAACGACGAGAGCTGGCGCGGCGAGACCCGGTCGGTGCTGATCGTCCGGGCCGGCAGCGAGATCGAGGCGCGGGCCACGGCCAGCGCCTGGGACATGCCCTCCGACCATGCCGAGCAGGCCCGGTGGTCGCAGCGCTGGACCTCGCCCGAGGTGACCCGCTGCAGGGAGCTGGCCGGTGACGGCGAGCCCGAGGTCCTCCTGGCCGGGCGGCGACGCCGGCCGTAGCCTCGCATCCCTAACCCTCCGCCAGCACCCGTCTGGCCACTGCCAGATCGATGTTGCCGCCGGTCAGGATCAGGCCGACGCGCCTGCCCTGCATCCGCTCGCGCTCCTGCAGCAGCGCCGCCAGGGCCGCCGCGCCTGCGCCCTCGGCCAGGTTGTGGGTGTCGGTCCAATAGGCACGCAAAGCCGCGGCGACCTCGTTGTCGGTCACCCGCAGGACTCGCTCGGCGCCGGCCCGGATGATGGCGAAGGCCTCCGGGTCCGGCACCCGGCAGGCCATGCCGTCGGCGAAGGTGTGCGCGGTCTCGGTCGTCACCACCCGTCCAGCCTCGAGCGACAGCGCCATTGCCGGTGCCTCGGTCGAGACCACTCCGACGATCCGGGTCTTCAGGCCCAGCAGGTCGCGGGTGCGGATCAGGCCGCTGATGCCCGACCCCATGCCGATCGGCACATAGACGGTGTCGAGATCGGCCACCGCCCGGAACAGCTCCAGCGCATAGGTGGCGGCGCCGCGGGCGAGGTCGGGGTGGAAGGCCGGCCCCATCTCCAGCCCGCGTTCCTCGGAGAGGTGCCTGGCATGGCCATAGGCCTCGTCGAAGTCGCGGCCATGCTCCACCAGCTCGGCCCCGAAGGCGCGCATGGCGGCGTTCTTCTCGACCGAATTGCCGTGCGGCACCACCACGGTGACGGCCAGGCCGGTCCCGCGCGCGGCGAAGGGCAGGCTCTGGCCGTGATTGCCGCGCGTCGCCGTGACGATGCCGCGGACCTCCGGCCGACGGCGGCGCAGCGCGTCGATGAAGACGATGCCGTTCCGCGCCTTGTAGGCACCGGTCGGGGTGTGGTTCTCGTGCTTGACCCAGACCTCGCAGCCGGCGCGCGCGGCCAGCAGCGGCCAGGCGAATTGCGGGGTCGGCGGCATGGTCGCGTGCACCAGCCGGGCGGCATCCTCAAGGGCGGTCAGGTCGAACATGGTCGGCGCTCCGGGTCAGGGCCGGCCAGCATCGGCGGCGTGGATTGTCCCGGTCAACCGAGACATTGTCGGGAGACAAGCGGGACGCAGCAAGGCGTCAGAACGGCAGCAGCGAGTCCCGCAGCGTGTCGCGCAGCGAGAACACCGTGCCCTCGTCCTGATAGGGGATCTGCCGGCCGGCGCTCAGGAACACGCCCTCGACCCGCCATTTCAGCTCGCCGCGGCGGCCGATCGTGGCCAGCTGGTCGACCAGGCCGAGGCCCGAGCCGCGCATCGGCACCGACACCTCATGCTCGCCGCGGGCCGGCAGCAGGAACGGCCGGTCGGTCCGGCCGCTGCCGAATTCGCGCCCGTTCAGCTCGATCGCCACGGTCATGACGTCGACCTGCAACCCGGTGCCGGCCTGCTCCTCGACCCGCAGCAGCGCCTCCCAGCGCTGCTCGAACATGGTGGCGTCCAGGGGCCGGAGGTCGATGATGCCGACCCGGGGCGGCGGCGGCCCGGCGAAGGGTGCGGCGCAGGCGGCGAGGACGCCTGCCGGCAGCAGGCCGAGGAGTCGGCGGCGGTCGATCGGTCGGCGTGTCGGTCGGTTCATGGTCCCCGAGGCTCGGTGGCGAATCTGTCAGCGACATGGCATCGGCGGCAGCGCTCGGCTAGCCTCGGCCATCATCACGCTGCCCCAGGGGATCTTCGCATGGCACCGACTGACCGTCCGTCCTGCATCACGCATTGGACCGAGATCGAAGGGCCGGACGACAGCCACTACAAGGGCGACGACGAGCTGATGAGCATCGGCGCGCCCCTCGCCCGGCATTTCGGCCTGACCCGGATCGGCATCCATCACGAGCGGCTGCTGCCCGGCCGCCGCACCTCCTACCCGCATGCCGAGAGCCATGAGGAGGAGTTCGCGTATGTTCTCGAAGGCACGCCCGACGTCTGGATCGACGGCGTGCTGCACCGGCTCAAGCCCGGCGATTCGGTCGGCTTCCCGGCCGGCACCGGCCAGTGCCACACCTTCATCAACAACACCGAGACCGAGGTGCGGCTGCTGGTCGTCGGCGAGACGCCGAAGCCGGAGAACCGCATCTTCTATCCGCGCAACCCGGAGCGGAAGCCGATGCGGACCGACTGGTGGGACGACGTGCCGGCGCGCCCGATGGGCGAGCATGACGGCCTGCCCGACAAGGTTCGGGCGGCGCGCGGTAAAGCAAGAGAGTCGAAATAATATTAGCATCTTGTCTTAAAAGAATTCGCATGGTATTATAAACCTGTAATAATACTATATGCACAGATCTGGATTCCGCTGCGCAGCCTGAAACCTGCGCTTCGCCGAAGCAGATCTGATGCGGCCGCGAAGCGCGATCCTCCAGACTTGCGGGTCTGGTGCCGATACAGTCGCTGCGCGGGACTGAGGCGGGCTGAACGCCGCTGTGGAGCAATCACGACTGCTGGAGGGCGCGTTCTGCCCTTGCGTCTGCGCGGATGCGTCCGCGCAGGACCGTTTCGCCCGACCGGCGAAGCGCGCGGTCGCGCCTGTCCGGCCTCGGCCCTCGACGCTCAGACACTTCATTGAGGAGGAACACCATGGTCGCGATTTTCGGGACGCTCTTGAACGACGTCCTGTTCGGGTCGGCGGTCGCCGACATCATCTGGGGGCGCGGCGGCAACGACTCGCTCCTCGGCCTTGCGGGCAATGATGTACTGGTCGGCGGCGACGGCAACGATGTCCTGAACGGAGGCCTCGGCGCCGACACGATGATCGGTGGCAACGGCAACGACATCTATGTCGTCGACAACGGCGCCGACGATGTCAACGAGGGCGGGACCGGCGTCGACACGGTCAACGCCTCGGTCTCGTTCAGCATTGCGGCCGACGCCCTGATCGAGAACCTGACCCTGACCGGCGCCGCGGTGGTCGGCGTCGGCAACGCTCTCGGCAACGTGATCACGGGCAACGCCGTGAACAACGTGCTGAGCGGCCTCGGCGGCAACGACACCATCCTCGGCCTCGGCGGCAATGACAGCCTGGACGGTAGCGAAGGCAATGACCGGCTCGACGGCGGCGTCGGCGCCGACCTGATGAGCGGCGGCAACGGCAACGACACCTATGTCGTCGACAATGTCGGCGACAATGTGAACGAGGCCGGCACCGGCATCGACCTGGTCGAGAGCACGATCAGCCTCAGCATCGCCGGCGACCCGCTGGTCGAGAACCTGACCCTGCTCGGCGCCGCGGTGGTGGGCATCGGCAACGCCCTCGGCAACGTCATCCGGGGCAATGCCGCGGCCAACTCGCTGGCCGGCCTGGACGGCGCCGACCGGCTCGACGGCGGCGCCGGCGCCGATCTGATGACCGGCGGCGACGGCAACGACACCTATGTCGTCGACAACGCCGGCGACAATGTGAACGAAGTCGGCACCGGCATCGATCTGGTCGAAAGCTCGATCAATTGGAGCCTGGTTCCGGACCCACTGGTCGAGAACCTGACCCTGACCGGCGCCGCGGTGGTGGGCATCGGCAACGGCCTCAACAACCTGATCCAGGGCAATGCCGTGGCCAATGGGCTGAGCGGACTGGACGGCAACGACACGCTCCTCGGCTTCGGCGGTAACGATAACCTGAGCGGTGGCGAGGGCGCCGACCGGCTCGACGGCGGCACCGGTGCCGATCTGATGAGTGGCGGCAACGGCAACGACACCTATGTCGTCGACAACCTCGCCGACAATGTAAACGAGGCCGGCACCGGCATCGATCTGGTCGTGAGCTCAGTGACCTGGAGCCTACTTCCGGACCCGTTGGTCGAGAACCTGACCCTGACCGGCGCCGGGGCGATCAGCGGCTTCGGCAACAATCTGAACAACACCATCATCGGCAACCTCGCCGACAACGTACTCTCGGGCGGCCTCGGCAACGACGTCCTGTCCGGAAGCGGCGGCGACGACGACCTGCTGGGCGGGGCCGGGAACGACAGCCTGTTTGGCGGCACCGGGGTCGACGTGCTCACCGGCGGCCTCGGGGTCGATCTCCTGATCGGTGGGGGGGACCCCGACAACTTCGTGTTCACCAGCGTGGCCGACTCGCCGGCCGCCACACCTGACGTGATCGGCGATTTCGTCGAGGTCGGCGACGTCGACTTCATCGACCTGTCGGCGATCGACGCCAACACCCTCGTCGCCGGGAATCAAGCCTTCGCCTTCGTCGGTCTGGCCTTCCCGAACGATCCGGGCGAGGTCGGCTTCATCCAGGTGGCCGGCAACACTTTCGTGCGCGCCAACGTGGATGGCGGCGGCGTGGATCTGCTGATCCAGCTGAACGGTCTGCACGCCCTGACGGCTGCGGATTTCATCCTGTAGCCGTTGCGCTTCGGGGAGGCTGGCCGGCCTCCCCGAAGTTGGCGCTCACCCCATCGGCGGCTGCTCGCGCACCTCGATGCTGCCCATCGCCGCCATCGGCGACCTGGCGGCGATCGCGGTCGCCTCGTCCATGTCGCGGGCCTCGATCAGGATGAAGCCGCCGAGATGCTCCTTGGTCTCGGCATAGGGGCCGTCGGTGACGGTGGTCCGGTCGCCGCGGCGCAGCACGATCCGGCCGGTCTCCGGCTCGGCCAGCGGGCCGCAGGCGATCAGGTGGCCGCTGCGGCGGAGCTCGTCGTCGGCGGCCATGCAGCGGCGCGTCAGGTCGCGGCCTTCCTCGGGCGACAGCCGGCCGATCAGCGCACGGTCGACATGGACGATCAGCAGATAGCGCATCCCGAGCCTCCATTGGTTCCGCCCCTGGTCGTCCGGCCGGCGCGGATATCGACATAGCGAGACTGAAACCGAGGCAGGATATGCCCGGTTACAAGAATTCTCACTGCGGCAACGCTGGGACATACGCCGGCATATAATCCCGGTTATAAGAGCCCGCCCACCGCCCGGCCTGCACGGGCCTTTCATCCGGATGCGGAGCGGACCCATCGTCACCAGCGCCACCACGTCCCCGGCCCGTCCCCGCCGCCGACGAGGGCGGTTCGTCGCCATCGCCGCGGCCCTGGCCCTGCTCGCCGCCGGCGGCTTGGCGGCGCGGCACTGGCTGTCGCCGCCCGTCACCGCGCCGCAGATGACCGCGGCGGCGGCGATCGGCGATGTCGAGGAATCGGTCCTGGCCACCGGCACGCTGAAGCCGGCGCGGCTGGTCGCGGTCGGCGCTCAGGCGTCCGGCCGCATCAACTCGGTCAAGGTCGCGCTGGGCCAGACCGTGGCCAAGGGCGACCTGGTGGCCGAGATCGACAGCGTGACCCAGCAGAACGCGCTGCGCACCGCCCAGGCGTCGCTGGCCAACCTGCAGGCGCAGCGGACCGAGAAGCAGGCGACGCTGACATTGAACCGGCTGACCCTGGCCCGGCAGAAGGCGATGACGGCGCAGCGCGCTTCGTCCCAGGCCGAGCTGGAATCGGCGGAAGCAAGTGTCCAGGTCACCGAGGCCCAGATCGAGCAGCTCGACGCCCAGATCGTCGAGGGCGAGGTGGCGATCGAGACGGCGCAGGTCGACCTCGGCTACGCCCGCATCACCGCGCCGTCGGACGGCACGGTGCTGGCGATCGTCAGCCAGGAAGGCCAGACGGTGAACGCCGTTCAGTCCACCCCAACCATCGTCGTCCTCGGCGATCTCGACACCATGATCGTGCGGGCGGAGATCTCGGAGGCCGACGTCGTCGCCGTGCGGCCCGGCCAGCCGGTCTACTTCACCATCCTGGGCGACCGGGAGCAGCGCTACGAGACGACGCTGACCTCGATCGAGCCGGCGCCCGAATCGATCCGCAACGATTCCAGCTTCAGCACGACCACCTCGTCCTCCAGCTCCAGCAGCTCGTCCTCCTCGAGCTCCTCGGCGATCTACTACATCGGCACCTTCGACGTGCCCAATGCCGACGGCCATCTGCGCACCTACATGACCGCCGAGGTGCACATCGTGCTGGGCCGGGCCAAGGGCGTGGTGACCATCCCGTCTGCCGCTTTGGGAATCCGTGCCGCCGATGGCAGCCACACCGTCCAGGTCGTCGCCGCCGATGGTACGACGCAGCCGCGCCAGGTCCGCATCGGCCTGAACGACAAGACCATCGCCGAGGTGCGGTCGGGGCTGGCCGCGGGCGAGCGGGTGGTGACCGGCGGGCTGGGGCCGGCCGCCGCCGGCTCCTCCGGCCCTCCCGGCCCGCCCGGGGGGTGATCGCGATGGCCGAACCGCTGATCGTGCTGCGCGGCCTGCGGCGCGAATTCCCGTCGGGCGAAGGCACGATCGCGGCCTTGCACGACATCGATCTGACCATCGAGGCGGGCGAGATGGTGGCGATCGTCGGCGCCTCCGGCTCCGGCAAATCCACGCTGATGAACATCCTCGGCTGCCTCGATCGGCCGACCGCCGGCAGCTACCGCATCCGCGGGCGCGAGACCGCGGCGCTGGAGCCGGACGAGCTGGCGGCGCTGCGGCGCGAGCATTTCGGCTTCATCTTCCAGCGCTACCACCTGCTGGGCGAGCTGACGGCGCTAGGCAATGTCGAGATCCCGGCGGTCTATGCCGGCAGCCGGGCCGAGGAGCGCCACACCCGGGCCGCCGCCCTGCTGGGCCGGCTGGGCATGGCCGACCGCATCGGCCATCGGCCGGGCCAGCTGTCGGGCGGGCAGCAGCAGCGCGTGTCGATCGCCCGGGCGCTGATGAACGGCGCCGACGTGGTGCTGGCCGACGAGCCGACCGGCGCCCTGGATCGGCACAGCGGCGAGGAGGTGCTGCGCATCCTGGCCGAGCTGCAGGCCGAGGGGCGGACGGTGATCATCGTCACCCACGACATGGCGGTGGCCAGCCGAGCCCAGCGCATCATCGAGATCAGCGACGGCGCCATCGTCGCCGACCGCCGGACCCCGCCGGCCGGGGGCGCCGCCGCCGCGCCGGCCC
>NZ_JBFRCU010000099.1:0-25128 GCF_052113205.1 Inquilinus sp. YAF38
ACAACCCGGCGGTGCCGTTCACCAACAACGAAGCCGAGCGCGATGCCCGGATGATGAAACTCCGACAGAAAATCTCCGGCGGGTTCCGCACATCTCAAGGCGCAGACAACTTCGCCACGCTCCGCACCCTCATCGGCACCGCTCGAAAGCGCGGATGGAACCTGCTCGAAACACTGTCATCCTGCCCAACACAACTCATCCATAACCTCAACTCCGCCTAATCACGCCTGCACCTGGGCAGTTACCGCTACGCTCGCAATGACGGTTCTTTCATAACCCACGCTCTCACGCGGCGGCGATCACCTCGATCTCGACCAGCCAGTCCGGCGACAGGGTCTGTGCCACCAGGGCCGTGGTCGGCACGACATGGCCATCGAGCGCGGCGATGCGGGCGGCCTGATTGGCCTCGGCATAGGCCGGGTCGCACAGATAGCTGGTGATCCGGACGATGTTGCGCATGGTCATGTTGGCGCTGGCCAGGATGGTGCGGATGTTCGACCAGATCAGCGCCAGCTGCGCGTCCAGCGTCGCACCGGGCACGCCCTGCGCATCCAACCCCATGGTGCCGGCGACATAGAGGATCCGGTCCGGCTGCCGCACCTCCAGCGCATGGATGTAGTCGGGCGTCGCCGGATAGATGCCGTCGGTCGGATTGCGCGGAATGGTCTGCATGAGTCCCCCCTTTTCGCTTGGGCCCGGAGCGGCCATGGCTTGACAGCAGGGGAGCCGGCTTCCGACACTCCGCCCGCCTGGAGAATACAGGAAGACGGCGGAGGCTGAAGCATGAGTGAGGAGAGCCGGCTGACCGGCGGGCCGGACTATCGGCCGCTGGACGAGGCCTCGATCCGGCCCTATCTCGCCACGCTGCCGGCGATCCGCGACCGGCTGGGCGGCGACCCGGCCGGCTGGCAGGTCACCGAGGTCGGCGACGGCAATCTGAACCTGGTGTTCATCGTCCGCGGCACCGCCGGCGGCATCGTGGTCAAGCAGGCCCTGCCCTATGTCCGGCTGGTCGGCGACAGCTGGCCGCTGCCGCTGGACCGCGCCTGGTACGAATGGCATGCGCTGTCCGAGCAGGCGAGCCACGTGCCGCACCTGCTGCCGAAGCTTTTCCATTTCGACCCGGCCATGGCGCTGATCGTGATGGAGTGGCTGACGCCGCACATCATCCTGCGCAAGGGGCTGATCGCCGGCACCCGCTATCCGCTGCTGGCCGGGCATATGGCGGAGTTCCTGGCCCAGACGCTGTTCAAGACCTCGGACCTGCACGCACCCGCGGCGGAGAAGAAGGCCAAGATGGCGCCGTTCTGCGGCAACACGGCGCTGTGCAAAATCACCGAAGACCTGGTCTTCACTGACCCCTACCGCATCGCGAAGCTGAACCGCTGGACCACGCCGCAGCTGGACGGCATTGCCGCCGAGTTCCGGGCCGACGCCGCCACCAAGGTGGCGGTGCAGGAGCTGAAATGGGCCTTCCTGACCCGGGCCGAGGCGCTGCTGCATGGCGACCTGCACACCGGGTCTATCATGGTGACGGAGACCGACAGCCGCGCCATCGACCCGGAATTCGCCTTCTATGGCCCGATGGGCTTCGATGTCGGCGCCCTGCTGGCCAATTTCTTCCTGGCGTATTTTGCGCAGGCGGGACACGCGACGGCGGAGGATGACCGGGCCGACTATCGCAGCTGGCTGCTGGTCCAGGCCGAGGCGATCTGGACCGGGTTCCAGAAGCGCTTCCTGGAGCTGTGGCGGGCCGAGGGCACCGGCGACGCCTTCGACCGCGGCCTGTTCGCCGATGGCGACGGCGCCCTGGCGCTGGACGCGTACCGCAAGGCCACCATGGCCCGGCTGTTCCGCGACACGGTCGGCTTCGCCGGCGCCAAGATGGTCCGCCGCATCCTGGGGCTGGCCCATGTCGCCGACCTCGAGACCATCGCCGACCCGGACCGGCGCGCCGCCTGCGAGACCAAGGCGCTGCGCCTGGCCCGCGCCTTCCTGGTCGAACGCGACCGCTTCACCGGCCCGGCCGATCTGCGCCACGCGGCCGAAACCGTCTTCCGTGAGGGCTGAGCCATGAAGATCGACGGAACCCCGTACCGCACCATCTGGCCGGCCGAGGATGGCTGGGGCGTCGTCATCATCGACCAGACCAAGCTGCCGCACGGCTTCGAGACGGTGGTGCTGGAGAGCGAGGACCAGGCGGCCCACGCCATCCGCAGCATGCAGGTGCGCGGAGCTCCGCTGATCGGCGCCACCGGCGCCTACGGCCTGGCGCTGGCGCTGCGGGCCGACCCGTCCGACGCCGGGCTGGCCGGTGCCTATGATCGCCTCCTGGCCACCCGCCCGACCGCGGTCAACCTGCGCTGGGCGCTGGACGATGTGCGCGGCCGGGTGGCGGCCCTGAAGCCGGCGGAGCGGGCGGCGGCCGCCTATCGCCGCGCCGCCGAGATCTGCGACGACGACGTCGCCACCTGCCGCGCCATCGGCGAGCACGGCCTGGCCGTGTTCCGCGAGATCTGGGAGCGCAAGGGCCGGCCCGAGCGCCTCAATGTGCTGACCCATTGCAATGCCGGCTGGCTGGCCACGGTCGACTGGGGCACCGCCCTGGCGCCGATCTACCTGGCGCATGACAGCGGCCTGCCCGTCCATGTCTGGGTCGACGAGACCCGGCCGCGCAACCAGGGCGCCAGCATCACCGCCTTCGAGCTCGGCCGCCACGGTGTCCCGCACACGGTGATCGCCGACAATGTCGGCGGCCATCTGATGCAGCACGGCATGGTCGACCTGTGCATCGTCGGCACCGACCGCACCACCGCGACCGGCGATGTCTGCAACAAGATCGGCACCTATCTGAAGGCGCTGGCGGCGCATGACAACGGCGTGCCGTTCTATGTCGCCCTGCCCTACACCACGATCGACTGGACCCTGACCGACGGCATCCGCCAGATCGAGATCGAGCAGCGCGATGCGCGCGAGCTGAGCGACATCACCGGCCGCACCGCGGATGGCCGGCTGGAGACGGTCGGCATCCTGCCGGAGGGCAGCGCCGCCGCGAACTGGGCCTTCGACGTCACCCCGGCACGCTACGTCACCGGCCTGATCACCGAGCGCGGCGTCTGCCCCGCCAGCCGCGAAGGCCTGGCCGGGCTGTATCCTGACCGGGCGGCTTGAGAGTGCTCGTTGCCTCTCCCGTTTACGGGAGAGGTCGGAGACGCGAAGCGGCTCCGGGTGAGGGCTCTTTGTCGAGGCCCGGGCCAGCCCTCACCCGGTCGTCCTGCGGACGCCCGACCTCTCCCGCCAGGCGGGAGAGGCAACGCGGTGATCTGATCAATGTCGGTGCAACAACCAACCAAAAGCATGGAGAGCTTCATGTCACGTTTCCTGAGCGCCACCGCGCTGGCGCTGGTGCTGGCGGCCGGGGCGGCGTCGGCCGAGGACAAGACGCTGGTCTATTGCTCCGAAGGCAGCCCGGAGAACTTCAACCCGCAGATCAACACCACCGGCACCAGCCTCGACGCCTCGGTGCCGGTCTATGACGGGCTGGTGGCGTTCGAGCGCGGCGGCACCAAGGTGGTGCCGGCCTTGGCCGAATCCTGGGACGTGTCCGACGACGGCACGGTCTACACCTTCCATCTGCGGCGCGGCGTGAAGTGGCATTCGAACGAGAAGTTCACCCCGACGCGCGACTTCAACGCCGACGACGTGCTGTTCTCGTTCAACCGGATGTGGAAGGACGACAGCCCGTATCACAAGGTCTCCGGCGGGTCGTACGACTACTTCGGCGACATGGGCATGCCGACGCTGCTGAAGGCGGTCGACAAGGTCGACGACACCACCGTCCGCTTCACCCTGACCAAGCCGGAAGCCCCCTTCATCGCCGACATGGCGATGAACTTCGCCCAGATCCTGTCGGCGGAATATGCCGATGCGATGATGAAGGCCGGCACGCCGGAGGATGTCGACCAGATCCCGATCGGCACCGGGCCGTTCCACTTCGTGCAGTACCTGCCGGACGCGATCATCCGCTACAAGGCCTTCGACCAGGCCTGGAGCGGCAGGGAGAAGATCGACAACCTGGTCTTCGCCATCACCCCCGACGCCTCGGTCCGCTACGCCAAGCTGAAGGCCAATGAGTGCCAGGTGATCCCGTCGCCGAACCCGGCCGACCTGGCGGCGATGCAGCAGGACCCGGCGGTGACGGTGATCGGCCAGCCCGGCCTGAACACCGGCTATCTGGCCTTCAACGTCCTGAAGAAGCCGTTCGACGACGTGCGGGTGCGCCGCGCCATCAACATGGCGGTGAACAAGCAGGCGATCCTGGACGCCGTCTATCGCGGCACCGGCCAGGCGGCGAAGAACCCGATCCCGCCGACCATCTGGTCCTACAATGACAGCATCCAGGACTATCCCTACGACCCCGAGGCCGCGAAGAAGCTGCTGGCCGAGGCCGGCCTGGCGAATGGCTTCGACACCGACCTCTGGGCCATGCCGGTGCAGCGCCCCTACAACCCGAACGCCCGGCGCATCGCCGAGCTGATGCAGGAGGACCTGCTCAAGGTCGGGATCAAGGCCCAGATCGTGTCGTATGAATGGGGCGAGTACCGCAAGCGGGCGCAGGCCGGCGAGCACCAGATGGCGCAGCTGGGCTGGGGCGGCGACAATGGCGACCCGGACAATTTCTTCGCCAATCTGCTGGGCTGCGATGCGGCGCGCGAAGGGGGCGGAAATATCGCGAAGTGGTGCGACAAGGACTTCGAGAATCTCATCCAGAAAGCCAAGGTCACCGCCGACCAGGCCGAGCGCACCAAGCTGTATGAGCAGGCCCAGGTGATCTTCCACGACCAGGTGCCGTGGCTGCCGATCGCCCATTCGGTCGAGTACCAGGCGATCCGCAAGGAGGTGCTGAACTATGTCATCACCCCGGTGCGCATTCACGACTTCCGCGGCGTCGATATCCAGGAGTAGTCTCCCCCGCAACCGAACCCATCTAGGGAGAGAACCCCATGTCCCGCTTCCTGTCCGCCACGGCGATGGCGCTTGTCCTCGCCGCGGGGATGGCGGCGTCGGCCGAGGCCAAGACGCTGGTTTATTGCTCCGAGGGCAGCCCGGAGAACTTCAACCCGCAGATCAACACCACCGGCACCAGCTTCGACGCGGCGCTGCCGGTCTATGACGGGCTGGTCGCCTTCGAGAAGGGCACCACCAAGGTGGTGCCGGCGCTGGCCGAATCCTGGGACGTGTCGGATGACGGCATGGTCTACACCTTCCACCTGCGCAAGGGCGTCAAGTTCCACTCCAGCGAGACCTTCACGCCGACGCGCGACTTCAACGCCGACGACGTGCTGTTCTCATTCAACCGGATGTGGAAGGACGACAGCCCGTACCACAAGGTGTCCGGCGGCTCGTACGACTATTTCGGCGACATGGGCATGCCGACGCTGCTGAAGGCGATCGACAAGGTCGACGACAACACGGTGAAGTTCACGCTGAACAAGCCCGAGGCGCCGTTCATCGCCAACATGGCGATGAACTTCGCGTCGATCCTGTCGGCCGAATATGCCGACGCGATGATGAAGGCGGGGACTCCGGAGCAGGTCGACCAGGTGCCGATCGGCACCGGGCCGTTCCAGTTCGTGCAGTACCAGCCGGACGCGCTGATCCGTTACAAGGCCTTCACCCAGGCCTGGAGCGGCCGCGAGAAGATCGACAACCTGGTCTTCGCCATCACGCCGGACGCTGCGGTGCGCTACGCCAAGCTGCAGGCCGGCGAATGCCACGTCATGCCGTATCCGAACCCGGCCGACCTGCCGGCGATGGAGAAGGACCCGAACCTCAACGTGCTGAGCCAGCCGGGCCTGAACACCGGTTACCTGGCCTTCAACGTCACCAAGAAGCCGTTCGACGACGTCCGCGTGCGCCAGGCCGTCAACATGGCGGTGAACAAGCAGGCGATCCTGGAGGCGGTGTACCAGGGCACCGGCCAGGCGGCGAAGAACCCGATCCCGCCGACGATCTGGTCCTACAACGACAGCATCCAGGACTACAAATACGACCCCGAGGCGGCGAAGAAGCTGCTGGCCGATGCCGGCCTGTCGAATGGCTTCGAGAGCGACCTGTGGGCGATGCCGGTGCAGCGCCCGTACAACCCGAACGCCCAGCGCATCGCCGAGCTGATGCAGGAGGACCTGGCCAAGGTCGGGATCAAGACCAAGATCGTGTCGTTCGAATGGGGTGAATACCGCAAGCGCACCCAGGCCGGCGAGCACCAGATGGCGCAGATGGGCTGGTCGGGCGACAATGGCGACCCGGACAACTTCTTCGCCAACCTGCTGGGCTGCGATGCGGCGCGGGAAGGCGGGTCGAACATCTCGAAATGGTGCGATCAGGATTTCGAGAAGCTCATTCAAACCGCCAAGGCTACGGCCGACCAAGCCGAGCGTACCAAGCTGTACGAGCAGGCCCAGGTGATCTTCCACGACCAAGCGCCTTGGCTGCCGATCGCCCATTCGGTGGTCTATGAGCCGATCCGTAAGGAAGTCACCGGCTACAAGATCATCCCGGTCGGGCTGCACGATTTCCGCGGCGTCGACATCGCCGAGTAATCCGAGCCGAGCAACAAACGGCCAGGAAAGTCCTCCGCGACTTTCCTGGCCGTCCGTTTTCCGGCCGACGGGTCTTCGAACCGTCGGCCCGCCGCCGGAAACCACGGTTTTTGCACGGAAATCCCGCCGTATCGCGTGAAACGATTCTTATCCTCCCGGCGTAACCGGCCAGTTGACATCACCCCCGCCCCCTGCGGTAATCCCGTACAACCCACGGTTTGGGCAATACAGCTATGCGGCAAGCCCGGCCGAAGGACCACCATTGGGGGAGAGTTTCATGTCGCGTTTCCTGTCCGCCACGGCGATGGCGCTTGTCCTCGTCGCGGGGGCGGCGGTGTCCGCCGAGGCCAAGACATTGGTCTATTGCTCCGAGGGCAGCCCGGAGAATTTCAATCCGCAGATTAACACCACCGGCACCAGCTTCGACGCGTCCGGCCCGATCTACGACCATCTGGTCGAATTCACCAAGGGCAGCACCAAGACCGAGCCCGGCCTGGCCGAGTCCTGGGACATTTCGGACGACGGCACGGTGTACACCTTCCACCTCCGCAAGGGGGTGAAGTGGCATTCGAACGACAAGTTCACGCCGACCCGCGAGTTCAACGCCGACGACGTGCTGTTCACCTTCAACCGGATGTGGAAGGACGACAGCCCGTACCACAAGGTGTCGGGCGGGTCGTATGACTATTTCAACGACATGGGCTTCGACAAGCTGCTGAAGTCGATCGACAAGGTCGACGACCACACGGTGAAGGTCACCCTGACCCGGCCGGAGGCGCCGTTCCTGGCCGACCTGGCCATGGAGTTCTCGTCGATCCTGTCGGCCGAATATGCCGATGCGATGATGAAGGCCGGCACGCCGGAGCAGGTCGACCAGGTGCCGATCGGCACCGGATCCTTCCAGTTCGTGCAGTACCAGCCGGACGCGCTGATCCGCTACAAGGCCTTCGAGGGGGCCTGGAGCGGCAAGGAGAAGATCGACAACCTGGTCTTCGCCATCACCCCGGACGCGGCAGTGCGCTACGCCAAGCTGAAGGCCGGCGAGTGCCACGTCATGCCGTATCCGAACCCGGCCGACGTGCCGGCGATGCAGAAGGACCCGGCGCTGAACGTGCTGACCCAGCCGGGCCTGAACACCGGCTACCTGGCCTTCAACGTCACCAAGAAGCCGTTCGACGACGTGCGCGTGCGCCAGGCCGTCAACATGGCGGTGAACAAGCAGGCGATCCTCGACGCCGTTTACCAGGGCGCGGGCCAGGCGGCGAAGAACCCGATCCCGCCGACCATCTGGTCCTACAACGACAGCATCCAGGAGTATAAGTACGACCCCGAGGCGGCGAAGAAGCTGCTGGCCGAGGCCGGCTATCCGAACGGCTTCGAGACCGACCTGTGGGCGATGCCGGTGCAGCGCCCGTACAACCCGAACGCCCAGCGCATCGCCGAGTTGATGCAGTCCGATCTCGAGAAGCTGGGGATCAAGACCAAGATCGTCAGCTACGAGTGGGGCGAATACCGGAAGCGGGCCCAGGCCGGCGAGCACCAGATGGCACAGCTGGGCTGGACCGGCGATAACGGCGACCCCGACAACTTCCTGAACAACCTGCTGGGTTGCGATGGAGCGCGTGAGGGCGGCTCGAATATTTCAAAGTGGTGCAACAAGGATTTCGAGGCGCTGATCCAGAAGGCCAAGTCGATCTCCGACCAGGCCGAGCGCACCAAGCTGTATGAGCAGGCGCAGGTGATCTTCCACGACCAGGCGCCGTGGCTGCCGATCGCGCATTCGGTGGTGTTCGAGCCGACCCGCAAGGAGGTCACGGGCTACAAGGTCAGCCCGTTCGGCCGCCACGACTTCAGCGGCGTCGACATCACCGAATAAAGCGAGGTAAGGGGGAGCCGGGCGGGGGAGCAGGGGGATGCTCCTCCGCCCGCGTCTTTTCCGGCCCGGCATCCGTTATCCGATGGCATCATGTTCCGCTTCATCCTGACCCGCGTCGCCATGGCGATGATCACCTTCCTGGGGATCACCGCCCTCAGCTTCTTCCTGATCCGGGCGGTGCCCGGCGATCCCGTCCAGGTGCGGGCCGGCGAACGCGGCGTCACGCCCGAGCGCCATGCCCAGCTGATGCACGAGATGGGCCTGGACCGGCCGGTGTCGGTGCAGTTCGTTTCCTATATCGGCGAGGTGCTGCAGGGCGACCTCGGCAAGTCGACACGGACGCAGCGCCCGGTCCTGAGCGAGTTCTTCAACCTGTTCCCGGCGACGCTGGAGCTCGGGATCTGCGCCATGATCTTCGCCGTGGTGCTGGGCCTGCCGGCCGGCATCCTGGCCGCCACCAACCGATCCTCCCCCATCGACCACGGCATCATGGGCGCCAGCCTGACCGGCTATTCCATGCCGATCTTCTGGTGGGGCCTGCTGCTGATCCTGATCTTCTCGGTCGGGCTCGGCTGGACTCCGGTCTCCGGCCGGATCTCGGCGATGGTGTTCGTCGAGCCGCACACCGGCTTCATGCTGATCGACAGCCTGATGTCGGACGAGAAGGGCGCCTTCATTTCGGCCCTGCGCGCCCTGATCCTGCCGACCATCGTGCTCGGCACCATCCCGCTGGCGGTGATCGCGCGCATGACCCGGTCGGCCATGCTGGAAGTGCTGAGCGAGGACTACATCCGCACCGCCCGGGCCAAGGGCCTCGGCGTCAAGCGGGTGATCGGGCTGCACGCGCTGCGCAACGCGCTGATCCCGGTGGTCACCGTGATCGGCCTGCAGGTCGGCACGCTGCTGGGCGGCGCGATCCTGACCGAGAGGGTGTTCGCCTGGCCCGGCGTCGGCAGCTGGCTGGTCGAGGCGATCAACCGCCGTGACTACCCTGCCCTTCAGGGCGGCGTGCTGCTGGTGGCCACCCTGGTGATCGTCGTCAACCTCCTGGTCGACCTGGCCTATGGCCTGCTCGACCCCCGCATCCGGCATGTGAAGTAAGCCGATGACCGCACCCAGCCTGCAAGAGACCCGGGCCCCGGCCCTGCCCGTCAAGCCGCCCGGCCCGTTCGTGGAATTCTGGCGCTCCTTCAGCGCCAACAAGGGCGCCCTGGCCGGGCTGATCGTGATCGTGCTGATCGCGCTGGTCGCGATCTTCGCCGACGTGGTCGCGCCGCATTCGCCGATCGACCAGGACCGCGCCGCCTTCCTGGTGCCGCCGTTCTGGCAGGATGGCGGCACGCTGGCCTACCCGCTGGGCACCGACGACATCGGCCGCGACATCCTCTCGCGCCTGATCCACGGGGCCAGGCTCTCCATGATGATCGGCCTGATCGTGGTGACGCTGTCGCTGGCCGTGGGCGTGCTGCTGGGGCTGGCCGCCGGCTTCTTCGGTGGGTTGGTCGATACGGCGATCATGCGGCTGCTGGACATCATGCTGGCGCTGCCCAGCCTGCTGCTGGCGATCGTCGTCGTCGCCATCCTCGGGCCCGGCCTGGTCAACGCCATGATCGCGGTGTCGATCGTCACCCTGCCGCACTATTCCCGGCTGATGCGCGCCGCGGTCTTGAGCCAGATCCGAAGGCCCTATGTCACCGCCTCGCGCGTCGCCGGCGCCGGCACCCTGCGGCTGATGTTCGCCACCATCCTGCCGAACTGCATGGCGCCGCTGATCGTGCAGGCGACGCTCGGCTTCTCCTCGGCCATCCTGGACGCCGCGGCGCTCGGCTTCCTCGGCCTCGGCGCCCAGCCGCCGACGCCGGAATGGGGCACCATGCTGGCCTCGTCGCTGCAGTTCCTGCAGCGCGCCTGGTGGGTGGTGACCTTCCCCGGCCTGGCCATCCTGATCACGGTGCTGGCCTTCAACCTGCTGGGCGACGGCCTGCGCGACGCCCTGGACCCGAGACTGAAGCGCTGACATGCCCCTGCTCGACATCCGCAACCTGACGGTCGAGTTCCCGGCCGGCAAGGGATCGTTCCGCGCCGTCTCCGGCCTCGACCTCACCATCGACCCCGGCGAGATCCTGGGCATCGTCGGCGAATCCGGCTCCGGCAAGTCGGTCACCATGCTGGCGCTGATGGGGCTGGTGGCCTTCCCCGGCAAGGTCACCGCCGACCATCTCAGCTTCGGCGGCCACGACCTCCTGAAGATGTCGGCGCGCCAGCGCCGCAAGATCATCGGCAAGGACATGGCGATGATCTTCCAGGAGCCGATGACCAGCCTGAACCCCTGCTTCACCGTCGGCTTCCAGATCATGGAGACGCTGCAGGTGCATGAGGGCGGCAGCCGCCGCGCCCGCCGCGACCGCACCATCCAGCTGCTGGCCCAGGTCGGCATCCCGGCGCCGGAGACGCGGATCGACGCCTTCCCGCACCAGCTGTCGGGCGGCATGAACCAGCGGGTGATGATCGCCATGGCGATCGCCTGCCGGCCGAAGCTCTTGATCGCCGACGAGCCGACCACGGCGCTGGACGTGACCATCCAGGCCCAGATCCTGCAGCTGCTGGCCGACCTGCAGCGCGACCAGGGCATGGCCCTCGTCCTGATCACCCACGACATGGGCGTGGTGGCCGAGACCGCCCAGCGGGTCAATGTGATGTATGCCGGCGAGCTGGTGGAGGAGCGCATGGTCGGCGGCCTGTTCGGCCGGCCGCGCCACCCCTATACCGGCGCCCTGCTGGAGGCGCTGCCGGAGCGCAGCGCCGGCCACCGCCGGCTGCCGACCATCCCTGGCGTCGTGCCCGGCCCGTATGACCGGCCGTCCGGCTGCCTGTTCAACCCGCGCTGCCGCAACGTGCTGGACCGCTGCCGGGCCCAGCACCCGGACCTGTCGCCCGACCTCGACGGGCGCACGCGCTGCTTCAACCCCCTGCAGGAGATCCGGGCGTGACGGCCGTCGTCGAAGCGCGGCAGCTGAGCCGCTTCTACGAGGTCAAGACCTCGCCCTTCAAGGCCGCCAAGACGCTGCGCGCCCTGTCCGAGATGTCGTTCACGCTGGAGGCCGGCAAGACCCTGGCCGTGGTCGGCGAGAGCGGCTGCGGCAAGTCGACCCTCGCCCGCGTCGTGACCATGATCGAGCCGCCGAGCGAGGGCGAGCTGACCATCGACGGCATCCCGGTGGCGACCGCCGACCGGGAGCAGCGCCGGCGCCTGCGCGGCGCGGTGCAGATCGTGTTCCAGGACCCCTACGGCTCGCTGAACCCGCGCAAGAAGGTCGGCGCGATCCTGGAGGAGCCGCTGAAGATCAACACCGACATGAAGTCGGCCGAGCGGCGGCAGGCGGCCGAGGCGATGCTGTCGAAGGTCGGCCTGCGGCCCGAGCATTACGACCGCTATCCGCACATGTTCTCGGGCGGGCAGCGCCAGCGCATCGCCATCGCCCGGGCGCTGATGCTGCGGCCGAAGGTGGTGGTGGCGGACGAGCCGGTCTCGGCGCTGGACGTCTCGATCCAGGCCCAGGTGCTGAACCTGCTGATGGATCTGCAGGAGGAGTTCGGCCTGGCCTATCTGTTCATCAGCCACGGCCTGTCGGTGGTGGAGCACATCGCCGACGATCTGGTGGTGATGTATCTGGGCCGGCCGGTGGAGCACGGCACCAAGGAGGCGATCTTCCGCCATCCGCGCCACCCCTACACCAAGGCGCTGCTGGCCTCGACCCCCTTCGTCGACCCGACCAAGCGGGCCGAGCGGGTGGTGCTGAAGGGCGAGCTGCCCTCGCCCTTGAACCCGCCGCCGGGCTGTGCGTTCCACCGGCGGTGCCCGTATGCCACGGATGTGTGCAGCGTGGACCGGCCGGAGCTGCGGCCGGTGGATGGGCGGGACGTGGCTTGCCATCATGCGGAGATGGTGGGGTAGCAGGCGAAGGCCGGCGACGCGGCCGGCCGCCACCGATGCATCGGCGGCCCGGTGGCCGCGCGGACGGCGTGAGCCGGCGCGGCCTGGCGCCGCAGCCCGGCCGGGGGCTACCGATGTAGCGGTGTCGTCGATCCACGAAACCGCGCTGTAACGCGGGGGGCCCGACTCTGTCGTCTCGGAGCAGACAAGGAGCCCGGCCCATGGAGAGGCTGAAGGACAAGGTGGCCCTGGTGACCGGCGGGTCGCGAGGCATCGGCGCCGCCGTCGCCAGGCGGCTGGCGCTGGAGGGAGCCGCCGTCGCCATCACCTATGCGGAATCCGCGGACAGCGCGGACGCGGTCGTCGCCGCCATCGAGGTTGATCGGGGCCGGGCCATGGCCATCCAGGCCGACAGCGGCGATGTCGACGCCGTGAAGGCCGCCGTCGCCACGACGATGAAGCGGTTCGGGCGGCTGGACGTGCTGGTCAACAACGCCGCGACCGTCCGCTTCGGGTCCATCGCCGACTATTCGCTCGAAGACCTGGACCGGATGATCGCGGTCAACATCAAGGGGCTGTTCGTCGCCACGCAGGAAGCCGTGCGCCATATGGGCGAAGGCGGCCGGGTGATCAACATCGGCAGCATCAGCAGCGAGTTCATGCCGATCGCCGGCGGCTCGGTCTACGCCATGACCAAGGCGGCGGTCGCCGGCCTGACGCACGGCCTG
Organism: Inquilinus sp. YAF38; assembly: GCF_052113205.1. Lineage (NCBI taxonomy): Bacteria > Pseudomonadati > Pseudomonadota > Alphaproteobacteria > Rhodospirillales > Rhodospirillaceae > Inquilinus > Inquilinus sp. YAF38. Next base: position 13,141 of record NZ_JBFRCU010000099.1, read on the forward strand.
GCGCGGGACCTCGGCCCGCGCGGCATCACGGTCAACAATGTCCAGCCCGGCCGGGTCGACACGGAGGCGCTGCGCCTCCTCCGCCAGGGCCGGGGCGACGATCTCGCCTCCGACAAGGTGCTCCAGATGATCGCCGTGCACCGCTACGGCACCTGCGACGAGGTCGCCGGGCTGGTCGCCTATCTGGCCGGTCCGGAAGCGGCCTATGTCACCGGCGCCAGCCTGAAGATCGACGGCGGCACCTCCGCCTGACAGGCGGTTTCCGCTCGGCCTGCCAGGTGCGTCGATCGATCCCGGCCTGCTGGACTCCGCCCGTTGGGCATCGCCACCAAGGCACGGGACGCGATGTCCGGTGGCGGATCGATCCAGGTGCTGACCCTGCTGATGGAGCTGCAGGAGGAGTTCAGCCTGGCCTATCTGTTCATCAGCCATGGCCTGTCGGTGGTGGAGCACATTGCCGACGACCTGGTGGCGATGATCCGGGCCGGCCGGTGGAGCACGGCACCAGGCAAGCAATCTTCCGCCATCCACGCCGCCCCACCACCAAGGCGCTGCTGGCCTCGCCCCCTTCGTCGACCCGACCAAGCGGGCCGAGCGGGTGGTGCTGAAGGGCGAACTGCCCTCGCCCCTGAACCCGCCGCTGGGGTGTGCGTTTCACCGCAGGTGCCCGTATGCGACGGATGTGTGCCAAGCGGAGAGGCCGGAGCTGAGGGCGGTGGATGGGAGAGAGGTGGCGTGCCATCATGCGGAGATCGTGGGGTAGGGAGGGGACTAAGCGGCAGGATACCGCATTACGCACGAGAGCCCTGCCTCTACCAAGGCGGAGACTATCGCTAAAGATGCATTGTCACGCAATTTGGATTGACATTTTCCAAAAGGAGAAAGCAAATGGCGCAACTTATCTACGCCTGCCGATTTGAGATACCGGGGAAAGACAACTTAGACGCAGTCTATACATCATATCAGAATTGGTTAACATATCACTATAAGCATCGACATAGCATAACGAATTTCCAGATCGTTCTTACGAAGACTCAAGAAATTAATGACCTTCCTACCAACCATGCATTATCGACTGCGATATATTCGTCGGACACAGGCAGAGCAACTCGGGTGCGCTGGCGTTTCCCAGACGACCGAGACAGCGGACTCCTTTGGTCCAACGATATTCGCATAGGACAATTTGAAGATCGATGCAGTATTGAACACCTTATTTTTATCGATTCTGTCGAATACAGCGTCGCCCCCGCAAGACTTCTCCTAGGATCGCCCCGAGTTGTACGAGATATCTGTGCGAGGTCGCCGACATACGTCGGCGACATGCGTATTGAAGCAGCACCATACAATTTACGACAAGACGAACTTAGCTATCTTCTAACCCTTCTTTCAAGCAATCTACGCCGGTTGCCTATTGTACTTCTATCACCATACGCGCGCGGCGAGCCAAATTTGATCGACGCCGACCAGCTGGCTCGAAATCTCGCAGGGGTCGCAGTGGTAGTGCGCATCGAAGATCCCGAGGTTACATGGGACTTCGTCGACGAAGTCGGTAGACAGCTTTCCTGCTTCAACGGTGGCGCCCGTATCTACTGGCCTGGATTCTCAAAGGAGGCCGATCCACGCGGTCATAGACTATTTTTGGCCTCACGGATTGAGCAGGCGGGGCCTGCTTTAGCTTCTCGGATCATTGAACGAACGATTTTCGCCGTCGCGGCTTTCCGGTTCGTTCCAGATCAGCGAATCTCTGAGGTAATTCGAGCGGTTGAAATCGCTGATCGGCAGAGGCAGATCAATGAAAAAAAGGCCGCTGGAGACGACTTTTGGGGAGACTATGAGCGCGATCTGACACGACTCGATGAAGCCCGAGATCAGATTTTAGAACTCGAAGCCGAAAATGCGAACCTTAGAGCCAATCAGAAAATCCTTATATCGAATTTTCTGCCGCCAGACGAACCAGGAGATATACCCGACGACGAGATACTCTCATTTTCGTCGGTCCTAGAGGCTGTCCAAACCGCCGTAAAACGACACCCGAATATCGAAATATTACCTTCGGCAATAGAATCTGCCAAAACTTCACCGTTCAATAGACCATTCGATATCTACGAGGCCCTAGCCGACTTAAATGATATCGTTGACGCATGGAAAAAGCAACGATCCGACAAAGGTGCCGGCGGCGACCTTCTTCAGCATCTACGTGATCGCGGATGGGGTAAACGCAGCAGCATGCACGTCTCCGACACAACTCGCAACAAGTATATTGAGTACTATAAATTCGAATATCAGGGCACGAAGAAGCCATTTGAACCGCATATTACCATAGGTTCGGGAGACCCAAACTCATGCGCTTCTGTTCATTTTATTTTTGACCAGAAGCGAGAGAAGATAGTTATCGGTCATATCGGCAAGCATTTACCCAATACCAAGACGTAATTTTGGGTGGAATTGCGGCGACAGTGCACTTTGGTTTCCGCCCTTGCTTGGCGGGAGCGTGGGCGCGGCTACTCGGTTCGGACTATGGCTTTTTCGTATCTTTGGACGTCTCTCACAATAATTTTGTACTATCACCGTGCTCCAGATGTCGAGCCGATCCAGGAAGTCGTGGCTGACAAGCAACCTGCCGATCGGCTCGACCCGGCACGCAGGAGGCGATACGGCTGAGGTCGACGCTGCCGTCATTCGGCCGGTGACATAGCCGGCCGTTGCGCGACGGGCCAGCGGACGTCGAGCGGGACGCCGCTCACACAGGTGATGACCACGCGATCGACGACGTTCCCGGCAATGACGTCGGTACAGCCGTCCCGCTTGCGAAGTATAATCCCGACCATATATCTCTGAGGCTGAGTTCCGCCGCCGCGACGCTGGTAGATTGCAATCATTCCCGGCCGTGCATCCGAGAAACTCACCTCCGTCCCCCATTGGCGCCACGCCTCACTTCGAGGCGATTGTGGCGACGACACGTCGGCTTTCGCGACGACCCAGTTGATAAACACGCTCGCCCATGGCAATTCGATTGTTGGCGCATGCACGCTCGGGATAGCGCTCCAGTACTCGATGATCCGCATGCGCTCATCCGGCCTGCCGCGTTCGGAAGTACCGACCTCCGCCAACGCGATCGCCAGGATCGAGCGGGCTGCCCGATCGCCTATGAATGCGAGCGTCGCGAAGTCGGACGGCGTTGCGGTCCATCGCGTCCTTGACAGGGCCCCCGGCGAAGGGGGCGCCGCAGGCGACGGTTCCAGAGGGGTAGGAATGGACGCGCCACCTTCGTCCCCTGCTTCGGCCAGATCCTTCAAGCCAACCCAATCCGTCGACACGAGACTGAACCCCACCTCCTCGCCGCTCTTCTCAAATCGCAGGATCTTTTGCGCCTGTTCTTGATTGCCATTCCAATTACGACGAAAGGCGATCAAGTATGACCCCGGAAATGCTTTGATATTGAATATCCTTTTGTTCTCCTCGCGATACTCCGCCTTATAGAAGTCCGCATCGGATCCTGTGTTTCGCAACCATATTCCGTCCTTAGTGATTTCCAATGGCTCCGAAACGCTAGCCAGGACGTAGGGAGGATCGATCTTGTATTCTACGAATCGAGCGGCTTTCGCCACCCACCCCTCGCTGAGTTGATTCGCGATACCGAGCGCGACGGTGGTTCCGAGTAGATAGGCCGCGGCAGTCAGTCCCTTTGACCTTGCAACCCGCCAAATCTTCCCCCATTCAATGGCCATGACTATAACCTCTGCATATGCAGCATAAACAAAATGTCTGGCGGCCCAGAAAATGCTTTACCGGGCTGCCGCAGAATGTGCCTGCCAATATACACTCGCTTCGGTTCGCGACCTATACGAACTGCGGTGACGGCGCACCGTCATCCCGTCACACGCAGCGCCGTGGCGATCCCCGAGGCCGATGTCGCCTGGATGGCCACGCCCCTTCGGGGCTCGCCATGACGGGGGGATATTTCGGGCCGCAGGTTCACGGGCCGGCTGGTGCAGGCGCTGCTGCACCTCTGTGCTTTGCGCATTGGCGCGCGGACGCGCGCAGCCCCCTCTACCCTCCCCCTCCCGCAAGGGAAGAGGGAGAAGAATAGGGCAGGCTCCAGTGTTGCCGTATCGCCTATAGCTCCTCTGCCCGGATCGGCACCAAGGTGTCGTCGTCCTCTGCGATGCGCCCCGGCCAATTTCCCCAGATAACGCGCACCTTCATCTCCTTGCCCCGGATCCTGACACCGATTTCATCACCGACCACCGGCGGCCTTCCTTCATAACTGCTGATGGCTCTCGTGAGTTCGTCTTCTTTAACGATCTCGCCGGACTTCAAGAGTATTCGCTTTACCCAGTATGCCACGACTGCATTACCTCAGTTGTGATGGCACAGAGCCACTGTGTTGGATGACTGGGCGCTTGTATACTCCGTCAGGCTGGACAATTGCGGTGACGGCGCAGTTCCGGGGCACTCGGAGGCGATCATGGACTGGAGGAAGCAGGTGGCAACCGCCCTCGACGGGCGGCATCCCGGGCTGGGTATCGGGTCGAGCTGGGCCTCCACGCCTCATCCTCTACTCCGCCCATACGGCCGGGACTCGCCCTGCCACATGGGGATCCATCAACCCGACCTGTCCCTAATTATTCGGTCTCACGTCAGGGGGCAGTCCACCCCGGCGCGCATCATTGAAATTTGTGCCCTGTCACCTGGCCTCTCCCGCTTGCGGGAGAGGCTCGGCAAAGATGCTCATCCGGTCAGGCCCCGACGTGACCCGACCCCGATTCAGTCCGCTCTCTAGATCCTGGCGTTGACCCAGCTCCAGACGGCTCCGCTCAACCAGCCTTGATGCTCTCCCCGACGCATCCTGGAGACCAGCAGGCAATCATTGGCATCCAACTTCTTTCTCAGAAAATCGGCAACCACATCGGCCCCGTCCGTCGACGATACAAAATAGACCGAATCCAGATCTCCGTCCTTTACGTGTTCAAAACTTTCCAGATGCTTGATAAAATCGGCTCTTGCCTTGTTGTAACCGCCACTATCTTCATTTTTTTGTTTGTCTTTACCGTCTTTGATTTCCTTGGTTTCTTTGATTTCCTTGTTCTCTTTGTTCAAGTTCCACGTGACCATGAATACAGACATCGGACACCCTCCATATTCGAGATTGCACAACAATTCCGGAACCTGACAATGGCTTGATGATAGCTGTGCCGTCTTGAGCGACCAAGCGGGAAACGGGATCCTGGAGATCCGGGCCCATGCTCCATCGACATACTAGGCGGGGGCCACCAGGAGCTGCGTTAAATTGCTGTGACGGTGCCGCCGTCGCGGCGCATCCGTATTGGGCCGGCGGCCGGGAGGCCGCCCAGGCACGGGGGACCACCGGGAGGGCGATCATGGACTGGAGGAAGCAGGTGGCAACCGCGCTCGACGGCCGGCATCCCGGGCTGGGGCATCGGGTCGAGCTGGGCCTGCACGCGCTGATCCTCTATTCCGCCCTGTCGATGGGGATCGAGACCCTGCCCGGCCTGCCGGGCTGGGCCGGGACGGTGCTGGCCGCCTCGGAGATCGTCGTCGTCGCGGTGTTCACGGTCGAATACGCCCTGCGCCTCGCCACCGCCCCTGCCCCGGGCGCCTATGCGCGCAGCTTCTTCGGCATCGTCGACCTGCTGGCGATCGCCCCGTTCTATCTCGGCCTCGTCTTCGCCGGCATCGGCATCGACCTGCGCGCCGTCCGGGCGCTGCGGCTGCTGCGCCTGGTCCGGCTGCTGAAGCTGGCCCGCTACAACAGCGCCATCGACCGCCTCATCTCCGCCTGGCGCGCGGTAAAGGAGGAGATCGTCGTCTTCGGCGTGGCGGCAGTGATCGTCCTTTATGTCTGCGCGCTCGTCATCGACCAGTTCGAGCACGACGCCCAGCCCGCGAGACCGTCTGGTAATGCTACTGGCGCGGCCGTCTGACGGCAGTTTCTCCGCTTCCGGTGCTCACGGACTCAAACGTCCGCTGCGCGCCGGTTCTCGAAACCACCGCCAGCCGACTCACGCCAGCGCATTTCCAAACGGTCTCCGAGGCCTTCGCCTCGGTGTTCGACGCGATGTGGTGGGCCGCCGTGACGCTGACCACGGTCGGCTATGGCGACGTGTATCCGGTGACCCCGATCGGCAGGATCTTCACCGTGCTGATGCTGTTCGTGGCGCTGGGTATCATCGCCATACCGACCGGGCTGGTCGCATCGGCGCTGAGCGCGATCAGGGCCAAGGAAGCCGCCGCCGCGGCCGCCGAGGACCGGGAGGCACCCTAGGCACCATCCCGCGACTGACCTAGCCCAGATCGTCCGGCGCACCGGGGCTATTGATGTAAAAACAGACCGGACTACCACTTTCGGATGCCCATACAAGTATGACACGGCTGCTGACATACGTTGTTTTCTGTTCTGGATTTCACGGACATTGGACATCACCCAGAATTGTCGTAGTATTCTGATTGATCGGACATGCGAAAGCTTTAGAGGCCTGCTCAATGGAGCGGAAACTCAGCGCGATCCTCGCTGCGGATGTCGTCAGCTATTCCCGCCTCATGGAACAGGACGAGGCCGGAACCTTTGAGCGGCTACGGAGCCATCGCAAGGAGCTCTTCGAGCCTGAGATCGAAAAGCACCACGGGCGCATCTTCAAGCTTATGGGCGACGGGCTGCTGGCAGAGTTCGGCAGCGTGGTGGACGCTGTCGAATGCGCGGTGGCGCTCCAACGCGGCATGGCGGAACGCAACGCCGCGGTAGCGGACGGCCAGCGCATCAAGGTGCGAATTGGGATCAATCTCGGCGAGGTGATCGTCGAAGGGGACGACCGCTACGGCGAGGGTGTGAACATCGCGGCCCGGCTGGAGCAGATCGCGGAACCCGGCGGAGTGTTTGTTTCGGGGAAGGTCGCCAGGGAGGTCGAGAAGAAGCTTGCCTTCCGCTTCGAGCCGATGGGGGAGCAGCGTGTCAAAAACATCGTGGAGCCGATCCAGGTCTATCGGGTCGTCATGGACGGGTCCGCCAGACGGCCTTGGATCGCCTCGGCGGTGGTGCACGGCAGACGGAAGGCCTTCCGCGCCCTGGTTCTATGTTTCCTGATTGCGGTCCTCGCCGGCGCTGGAGCCTGGTATCTCTATCCGCGGACCAAGCCACCCACCGGCCCGGCGACGATCGCTGTCTTGCCGCTCGCGAATATGAGTGGAGATCCGTCGCTGCAGTATTTTGCCGATGGCACGACGGAGGACCTCATCGTCGGCCTGTCCCGCTCACCCTACATCCGCGTCGCCGCGAGGACTTCGACCGACGTCTACAAAGACAAGTCCGCTGATGCCAGGCAAATCGGCAAGGAATTGGGTGTTCGCTACATCGTCGAAGGCAGCGTCCGGAAGAGCGGCGATAAAGTTCGGATTGTTGCGCAGTTGATCGATACCACGACGGGCGAGCATGTCTGGGCGGAGCGATACGACCGCGAGGGCAGCGACCCGCTGATGCTCCAGGATGAGGTGACGACCAGGATTCTCAATACGGTCTCGGGTGAAGAAGGATTGATCCGCAAGAAAGAATATGAGGAGACCTGGGGAAAAGACAGCAGCAGCCTCGGAGAATATGACTACTACCTTCGCGGACATTATTACTACGAGCGCTTTACAAAGGAGGATAACCGACGCGCCATTCAAGCATGGGCCGAGGGGCTTGCCAGATATCCGGATTCCGCACTGCTGAAAATCAAGCTGGGCTGGGGATACGACCAGCTCTATATCGGCGGCTGGAGTACCGATCCGAAGGATCTGGAAACAGCGTTCCGTTATGCGCAGGAGGGCCTTGCGGGCAATCTCCCGCCTATCGGGAAAGGACTTGGCCACTGGCTGATGGCGGACTTGCTGGCCGTCTACAAAAAGGATTTCGACAAGGCGATGGACGAGCTCGACCTCGTCCGTCTCCTGATGCCGAACGATTTGTCGCCGATCATCGGCGAAGGGAATATTCCAGTTCAGGCCGGCAAACCGGAAATCGCGATCGCAGCGCTCAAGGACATCACGGCGCAGGACCCCGAGGCGATGTACGGCTTTGCCTTCCTCAGCTGGGCGTATTTCGCCGTCAAGGACTACGAGAAATCCATCGAGGCCGCGAAGCGGGCGCCGGAACCAATGCCGAGCTATTCGCTAGTGTTCATGGCCGCGAGCTACGCGCAGTTGGGCAGGATCGAGGAAGCTCAGGACACTGTGAAGCAGATCCTCGCCGCCATTCCTGACGCCTCGTTGGCGATGATGCGAGATCTGCATTCCAATCGCGATCAGGAGGTTCTAGAGCGCGAAATCGAAGCTCTCCGCAAGGCGGGCCTGCCGGAATCGGCTCCATCCGCCGCCATTGCAGTCCCGCCGGGCTAGGTGACGGTTCTTTGCGTTCGTAGGCGCAGTTGGACAATTGTGCCTGCCCGGCCCCGCCGCGGCGGGCTTTCCGTGCGAGGTCGAACATGACAGCAGTCGCGCCATAGGCCATTTGGGTCAAGCCGAGTTGAGTTGCGCTGACAGCGCCGTTTCCGGAACACGTCTCTCTCACGTGGAACCCGAGTTCAAATCCTGTGCGTCGGTTTTTGGCTCACGGCTTCAGCGCGGAGGGCGGCGCGAGGCTCGGGGGGTTGAGGAGGTTGCCCGGCTTGGCCGGCCTGGGGGCCGGGAGCGGCCTGACGGGAGTCACCTTCTGGGGAGGCTTTATATCCTGAACGACCGGCCGCTGGCCGCGGACCAGCGGTGGAGACCCGCCGGCCGGCCCGTTGACACAGGGAGCGCCGTCGGCATCGACGGCCTTCGGGTCCACGACGCATTGCGCGCTGGCCATCGGTGCGAAGGCCAGGACCGCGCCGGCGAAGAGCGCCAGGCGGATGAGGGGTTTCATGGCAATGACATGCGCCGGAACCGGCCGAGGTCAATGGCGCATTGCGGCACGCACCGGGCCCGGTTCGCCGTTTCGCACCCGGGCTTTGGTCGGCCCGTCTGGCAACCCGATGAGTCCGCCGCCGACGATCACACGCTGCGGCGCCGCGCCCCGCGGCAGCGGAAGAGGCGGCAGTCGCGACGGAAGCGGCTGCCGGCGCACCGGCTTGGTCCAAAAAGGGGTGAAGCCACCCCTGGTCTACACCCTACGATAGCAGTTCTCTGTCATCGAGCGCCCGTTCTCAAACCCAGCGCTCAGGCCCGGCCCGGATCTCCCCTCACCATGGTCCGGGCCGGGTTGCGCCGAAAGACACAAAAGACACGATCGGGTCCGCACTTCCCTGGCCTCCGGCTGTTGATGGAAGAGCCATCGTTGACGGGGGAGTGGGACGTGGGATCCGACGACAGACCGACGATCCTCGTGGTCGAAGACGAGTTTCTGATCTCGGTGCTGGTGGCGGACGCGCTGGGCGCGGCCGGATTCCGGATCGTCGGCCCGGTGTCGAGCCTGGCGGACGCGCTTGCCGCCGCGAGGTCCGAGGCGTTCGATGCGGCGCTGCTGGACATCCAGCTGGCGGGCGGCGAGGACGTCTATCCGGTGGCGGAGGTGCTGGCGGAGCGAGGCATCCCCTTCGCGTTCGTATCCTCCCATCCGAAGGACCAGATCGACTATCGCTTCATCGTGCGGCCCGTGCTGTCGAAGCCGTTCAGCACGGCCGACCTCCAGGCGCTGGCGGCCAGCCTGACCCGATGAGATCTCTCCGGCGCCGGGGCCCGTGCTTGCCCCGCTGGCTGATTGCTTCTCCCACTTGCGAGACCTTTTAGAATTCGATCACCTGAACCGACGTATGCTTTCCATTCTCCCCCTCCCCCCGCGGGAGCTAGGACATTCACACATCTCTCGGGTGCACTCCGATTGCCTCTCCCGCTTGCGGGAGAGGTCGGAGGCGCTTGCGCCTCCGGGTGAGGGCCAGCGGCCGCAATCCCGGGAACCAAGGCTTCAGCATCGGGAGCGATCGTCCGTTCTCTTGCGGCAAAGCCGCTCTCTCGGCAAGGCCGAGACGGCCCTCACCCGGTCTCGCTTCGCGAGCCCGACCTCTCCCGCAAGCGGGAGAGGCAATCTGCTCTCGTACTAGAAGCCTGTCCTGCCAATCTGCAGATATGTGAATGCCCTAGCCCGCGGGAGGGGGTAGGGGGAGGGGGTGTCGATGACAGGAGCCGGCGTGAAGTCGGTCAGGATTTCTGCGGGGCCGGTGGAGACGCTCAACATCGATCCCATCGGCGCCAAACCCCTCCCCCTGCCCCCCTCCCGCAAGGGGAGGGGGAGGATAAAAGGATAGGCCAGCCAAAACGGTGGCGTTCTGAAAAGGTCTCGCTTGCGGGAGAGGCAATCTGTTCACATGCCCGCCGCCGAGACCGGGAGGCATCCTCGGCGACAATCCGCGACTGCGCATGCTCAAGCCGCGCCACCTCCTGCCATATCGGCAGGCATCCGGGCACCATCATCCACAATGCTAGAGTCTGGCGCCGATCCAATCCCAGACAGCCTTGCTCAACCAGCCCTGATATCCGCCGCGGCTCATCCTGGCGACCACCAGACAGTCATTGCCGTCCAGCTTCTCTCTCAGAAAATTGCCGATTTCGTCAGCAGCGCTTGTCGTCGATATGAAATATACGGAATTTAAATCCTTGTCTTTCATGTGGTCGTAATTTTCCAATTGCTTGATAAATTCGCCCCTCGATTTATTGTAATTTTCCCCTTCCTTATTCAAATTCCATGTCACCATGAAGACAGACATCGAACACTCCTCCGCAATCAAAATGAAATAGACAATCACAATGTCGATGCTGACTTTGATCCTACCGCCTCCGTCCCGAGCGGCCAAGGGCGGAATGGGGCACCGCGATACGGCAGCACACCGGATTTGCGACAGATCTGCGGATCACCTCGCCGGCCACGGCTCGGCCACCTCGGGCGCTTCGGCCGTGTCGGCATGGACCTCGTCGCGGATCACCTTCAGCGTCACCGCCTGCAGATAGCGCCTCAGCTCGACGTTCAGCTCCCGGAACTCCGGCCACAGGATCTGGTCGAAGAAGCCTCGCGGCGCCCGCACCATCACCGTCGTCCGCCGCTGCCGCGGGTAGCGGAACGGCTGCAGCCCGTAGCGCCGGCACAGCGCCACGAACAGATGCCGCGACCATTGGTCGGGCAGCGAGACCTTCGTCTCCGCCGCCGGATCCCGGGCCTGCTGCTGCCGCAGCCGCGCCCGGATCCGCTCCAGCGCCGCCTCCGCCGCCAGCCGCTCGCCCTCGGTGCCGGCGCCGGCATGCAGCGCCTCGATCTTCCGAAGCTTCTCCCGCAGATCCGCATCCGTCGCCATCGCCGCCTTCCCTGCCGCCGCCCGGTGCCCAAGCTACCCGATGACGGCCATCCGCGACACCGGGGTGCCGGTGCCGCTCGCACTGTCGCGGCGAGCGCAAGATCCGTCAATGTTCTTTCTTTGTTCTTGACGCGATGCCGCACCGAACCGCATAATCCAGGCACAGTCGAAGAGTTGCGCCCGCCCGGCCCCGCCGCGGCGGGCTTTTTCATGCGAGGTCGGGATGAACGCTGATGTGACGGAAGGGCTGCCGCTGCGCTGGGACAATTTCGCCTGGTGCTTCGCGCATCACGCCAATGCCGCCCGCGCGGCGCGGGAGGCCGGGTTCTCACCGCGCAGCGCGGCCCAGGTCGGCTGCGAGATGCTGCAGCGGCCGCAGGTCGTGGCCCGCTGCTTCTGGTATGTGGCGCTGCTGCGGGCCGAAGGGCAGCCTCCGCCGCCGGAGGTGGTGCGCCGGCTGGGCGACATCGGCAGGGCCCGCCGCCTGCGCCGCCGCGCCGCGCGGCATGACGCCGACCACCTGCCGGCGATGGACGCCGCGTTCGTGGCATTCTGCCGCGACCAGGGGCTGAGCGCGACGGGCCTGGTGCCGGCGCCGCAGGACCCGCCGGAACCGCCCGAGACGCCGGCGCCGTGGGCGGCGGCCGGGCCGCCGCTGCCGGCCCTGCCC
>NZ_JBFRCU010000100.1:0-25098 GCF_052113205.1 Inquilinus sp. YAF38
TGCACAACCCGGCGGTGCCGTTCACCAACAACGAAGCCGAGCGCGATGCCCGGATGATGAAACTCCGACAGAAAATCTCCGGCGGGTTCCGCACATCTCAAGGCGCAGACAACTTCGCCACGCTCCGCACCCTCATCGGCACCGCTCGAAAGCGCGGATGGAACCTGCTCGAAACACTGTCATCCTGCCCAACACAACTCATCCATAACCTCAACTCCGCCTAATCACGCCTGCACCTGGGCAGTTACCCGAAGGGATGAAACGAAGCGGGCCGGCTGGTTCACCCAGCCGGCCCGTTTGCATTGGGCTGCGGCGCTCAGCCGATCGCTTCGATCGGCTCCCGCCGCATATTATCCGGCGGGGTGCGGCGCAGCCCGGGCTGGGCGGCCCAGGACGCGGCGTTGGCGATGACCTTCTGCACCTCGACATTGTGATAGCTGGGGAAAGTCTCGTGCCCGGGCCGGAAGTAGAAGATCCGGCCATAGCCGCGACGATAGCTCAGGCCGCTGCGGAACACCTCGCCGCCTTTGAACCAGCTGACGAAGACAAGCTCGTCCGGCTCCGGCACGTCGAAGAACTCGCCATACATCTCCTCCTGCGGCAGCTCGATATAGCGGTCGAGCCCGGCCGCGATCGGATGCGCCGGGGCGGTGACCCAGATCCGCTCGGTCTCGCCCTCCTTGCCGTGCACCCGCCAGTTGACGCTGCAGCTGGTGCCCATCAGCCGGCGGAAGATCTTCGAGTAGTGGCCGGAATGCAGCACGATCAGGCCGAGCCCGCCCATGACGTGGCGGCGCACTCGCTCGACCACGGCGTCCGACACCTCCTCATGCGCCTTGTGTCCCCACCACAGCAGCACGTCGGTGCCGTTCAGCACCTCATCGGTCAGCCCGTGCTCGGGCTGGTCCAGCGTCGCTGTCGCGACCGGGAAGCCGCGCTGGCGCAGCGGGTCGGCGATCGCCTCGTGAATGCCGTCGGGATAGACCGCCGAGACCTCGGGGTTCTGCAGTTCGTGCCGGTACTCGTTCCAGACCAGCAGGCGGGGAAGGGCCATGTCGCTTGTCTCCGGGATTGCGCGGTCAGGGCAGGATTTCGGACAGCGACACCCATGTGCCGTCCTGGGCGCCCGACCGCATGCAGGCGAAGCTGGTGGCGAGGGAATGGATGTTGTCCTCGCCCGAGGTGAAGTAGCGCGGCGGCTGGCCGCGGACAGCGGCGGCGAAGGCATTCAGCGTGCCGGCCCGGTCGATCAGCGCCAGCGGCTTCATCGGCAGGTCCCGGATCGACCCGTCCGGCTTGCGCAGCGCCAGCTTGTCGGCGATCTCGCCGGCCATGCCGCGGGCCTGCCACACCAGCTGCCCTTCCTCGCACTCGATAGCCCATTCGCCGGTCCAGGTGGTCGGCGTGCCGCGCGACACCCAGGACCCGTTGTAGGACACCATCAGCCCGTTCTCGAGCGCCAGCAACGCGTGGGCGGCGGCGTGGTCCTTGAACGGGCTGTCCGGCGTGTTCCAGCTGCGGCAGGCGACCCGTTGCACGTTCTCGCCGAAGATCATGCGCATCAGGTCGAAATGGTGGATCGCCATGTCCAGCAGCAGCGGGCCCGGGATGTCGTGGTAGCGGTGCCCGGTCACCTTCCAGTTCTGCCGGAAGTCGATCAGCGCCGACAGCGGCCGGCCATAGGTGCGATCGCGCACCAGGTCGGCCACCGTCTGCACCGCCGACATGTAGCGGTAGTTCTGGCTGACCATCAGGATCCGATCGACCCGCTTGGCCAGGTCGATCAGCTCCTGCGCTTCCTCCAGCGTCGAGGTGAAGGGCTTCTCGACCAGCACGTGCTTGCCGGCCTTGAGCGCGGCCTCGCTGACGGTCTTGTGCCCGGCGGTCGGCAGCACCGCCAGGACCGCCTCGGCATCGACGGCGGCGATGGCGGCGTCGAGGCTGGGGAAGCACTTGTCCTCGGCCAAGCCCAGCGTCTCCTCGGCCCGCTTCAGCGCCTCCGGGCTGGCGTCGACGAAGCCGACGACGTCGACCGCCTTGACCTGCGGCAGGATGGTGTGGGCCCAGTTCATGCCCCAGCCGCCCAGGCCGACCTGGATCACCTTGACCGACATTCCATCTCCTTCATGCTTCCGTTATCCCGTGATGCTCACCAGCGGCCGCCGCGGCTCAGCCGGTTGAGGTCCTTCTGCAACTGCGCCAGGTTGGCGGCGCCGTCGCCCTGTTTCGATAGGGTGCTGTGGACCGCGTTCCAGAACAACGACGAGACCTCGCTGTAGCGTTCGCCTGTCACCGCCGACGGCCGGGCCACGGCGCTGTCCAGGATCTGCCGCGTCGTCTTGAAGAAGGGGCGTTTCTGCAGCAGCTCGGCATCCTCATACAGCGCCGGGATGGTCGGTTGGTAGCCGCCCTCCATGGCCCGGCGCTTCTGCTCGTCCCGGGAGGTCAGGTAGATGGCGAAGGCCGCCGCTTCCTTGGGGTTCTCGGAGTATTTCGAGACTGCGATCTGCCAGCCGCCCAGCGTCGCGGCGTGGCGGGCGCCGTCGCCATCGCCCTGCGGCAGCGGCGCATAGCCGACCTTGCCCATGACCGGGCTGTCGACCGCCTCCGCCAGGCTGGCGGCATAGGGCCAGTTGCGCATGAAGGCGGCGTTGCCGGACTGGAACACGCCGCGCGCGTCTTCCTCCATGTAGTTCAGCACCCCATCGGGGGCGATGGTGCCGATCCAGGAGGCGGCGGTGTCCAGCGCCTTGGCCGCCTGCGGGTTGTCGATCGTGATCTTGCCGTCCGTCCCGACGATCGAACCGCCGCCGAAGCTGGCGATCCATTCCAGCGCGTCGCAGGTCAGGCCTTCATACGCCCGGCCCTGGAAGACGAAGCCGAAGAAGCGGTCGTTGCCGGCCTGCCGCTCGCCGTCCTGGATGGTCTTGGCGGTCTCGGTCAGCTCGGCCCAGGTCCCGGGCACCTTGAGCTTGTATTTGTCCAGCAGGTCCTGGCGGTAGTACAGCAGCCCGGCATCCGTGTACCACGGCAGGGCCAGCAGCTGGCCATCGCGGGTCAGGCCCTGGACGATGTTCGGGAAATACTGATCGATGGTGGCCTGATCAACATATTGCTTCAGGTCGACGAAGTGGCTGCCGAGGATGCCGGGCCAGATGACGTCGACCTGAAACACATCGATGTCGCTGGATTTCCCGGTGAGGAACTGCTGGTACAGGGCCAGCTGCTCCGAGGTGGATTGCGGCGCGGCGACGACCTTGACGGTGTTGCCGGTCGTGGCCGACCAGGCCTTGGCCGCCTCGTCGCACAGCCTGGACTGGATGCCGGTCGAGCCGCAGGCGAAGGTGACCTCGGCGCTGAAGGCAGCCGAAGTTGTCGCCATGGTGAGGGCAAGAGCGGCGAGAGCTGTCAGGTGCTTCCCGGACATGGTTTCCTCCTGTGATCTCGACGAACGGATTCCGACGTCCGCTGCAACCGCTTTCAGGTTAGTGGCGTGAGGATGTTTGGCAACCGGCAATCGGCGCCGGGATCGGCATCCGCCGGCCGGAAGAAAGAGGGCTCTGAGGCTCGCTCATGGGGTTTAAGGAGTACTTAAGGATCTCGCAGAAGGCATAATCCGCCCTGGCCTTCTACAACCAGCGGTCGTGGCCTCCATGACACGGCTGGATGTTTTCTCGATGCGAGGTTAGACAAAAAAATGGACATAAATAAATATTCCATATATTTCGATATAGTTTGCAACTCTCGGTCGGGCTTCTAGGAAAACACTCCGGCGCAGTTTAGCTCCATTCTCATGCATAACAGGATATGCAGCTTTTTCTGCTTCCCGAATTCTAGTAAGATTTGCTGCTGCTTTTGCGGGACGTAATAAAGCTTGTGCCGAAGTCTGGTTTGTGCTACATAGTCGGCTATTACTGCTAGTTTAGCTCATCTTTTAGGGAACGCAGGGAATGAGCAAATACTCTGGAGTCCTAAGGCGCTAGGCGAGTAGGTTTGGCAATGCCGCCCGCCGAGCAGGCCGTATGGTTTGATATGTGCATTGAAGCCCCCCACCGATGAACACGAATGCGCTGACACGAGCTTATCTGGTCCTCGGGGGGCTGGGAGCGGTCTCGCTGATTGCCTATGGAATCTATAAGAGTTCCGTGCCGGTGGGAACGGTCTCTGCCCCGGCGCCGGTGGTTCAGTCCGCGCCTGTGGATATGAAGGTGGTCGGCGTCATGACGGCGGCCAGGTTCATCGCGCGTGGGCAAGTCGTCACGCGCGAAGATGTCTCCACCACCATGATCGCCGGACCGATGCCGCAGGGTGGGCGGACGGCGATCGGCGATGTGGTCGGAAAGGTGGCGACCGCCGACATCCTGCCGCAGCAGTTGCTGCTCGATTCCACCATCTCCGCCGACCCGGCCAAGGCGGGACTCGCCGCGCTGGTCCCCGCCGGTTACCGCGCGATCAGCATCCTGACCAATGACGAGATCGCCGTCAGCCAGTTCGTCCGGCCGGGGGACAAGGTCGACGTCCAGCTGGTGCTGCCTGATGCCGTTTTGGCCAAGCAGAGCGGGGCGGAGCGGCCGGAAACCGACGTCAGCGAGGCGCGCACCGTGCTGCAGGACGTGCTGGTCCTCACCGTCGGCGCCACCCTGGGCGATCCGAGCCTGGTCCAGACCGCCAGCGAACAGGCCGCGGGCGTCGCCGGACGCCGCAGCGAGCCGGCGCGGACCATCAGCCTGGCAATGACGCCGGACCAGATCGCCAAATTCGCCTTGGCCCGCAGCCTCGGCTCCTTCTACCTGTCCCTGCGCGGCAGCGACGATCTGCAAATGATCGACGACAACACCGCCAAGCTCTCCGACATTCGCGGCCCGGCCTCGCCGGCGGCCGCTCCTGCGACGCCGCAGCAACGGCCGATCGAGCTGATCGTCGGCGACCGCACCCAGCTGATCTATCCCAAGACGTCCGGAGAGCGGCGATGAGATTTGTGGTCCGTATGCTATGGGTCGCGGTCTTCGTCCTCGTCGCCCAGGTCGCAGGGGCGGAGGAACTGCGGCTCGGCGTCGGGGCCCAGCGCGTGCTCAATCTGCCGGCGCCGATCACCCGCATCGTCGTCGGCCAGGGTGGCATCATCGATGCGACCGCCCTGAACGAGGACCAGTTGCAGATCACCGGACTGCAGTCGGGCCAGACCACGCTCAGCATATTCACCGCGCAGTCGGGCCAGGGAGTCTCCTACGACATCACCGTCGGCGGCGCTCCGGCGGTTGCGTTGCCGACCATCCCCGATCGTGGCGACCCGGCTCGGCAGATCCGCAGCCAGCCGGGGTTGCAAGGCGTACGGGTGAACCGCGACGGCGATACGCTGGTGCTGTCCGGCACCGTGCCGGATCTCGACTCCCACGCCCGTGCGTCGAGCATCGCCCGCGCCTATGGCGGCGGCAACGTCGTCGACCTGACCCGGGTCACCGGCAACCAGATGGTCGCGGTGGACATCCAATTCGCGGCGGTGTCGGCGACCACGCTGCGCGCCCTCGGCTTCAACTTCGCGGCGCTCGGCGGCAGCGATTTCCAGGGCGCGATCATCGGTCCGAACTCGCTGCAGAGCTTCCAGGCCAACCCCAACCTCTCTCTCTCGGCCTCGGTCCCRCTGGCCAGCGCCTTCAACCTGTTCCTCGGCGATCCGCGCAACGGCATCATCGGCATCCTTAGCGCCCTGTCGCAGGCCGGGCTGACCCAGCTCCTGGCCCAGCCGACGCTGCTGGTCCGCTCCGGCGACCAGGCGGAGTTCCTGGCCGGCGGCGAGGTGCCGATCCCGGTGCCCCAGGGCGGCGCGTCGCTGGGCACGGTGACGATCGAGTACCACGAATACGGCGTGAAGCTGCAGATCGCGCCGGTGGTGATGTCGGACAAGCGCATCGTGCTCAAGGTCGCGCCGGAAGTCAGCGAGCTGGACTTCGCCAACGCGCTCGAGTTCCAGGGTTTCAGCGTGCCGGCCTTCCGCCGCCGCTCGACCTCGACCACGGTCGAACTGGGCAATGGCCAGAGCTTCATCCTGGCCGGGCTGATGTACAGCAACAGCCAGGTCAACGAGAGCAAGTTCCCCTGGCTTGGCGACCTGCCGATCATCGGCGCCCTGTTCAAGAGCACCACCAACCAGCAGGAGCGGCAGGAGTTGATCATCGTCGCTACGCCGCGGCTGGTCAGCCCCCTGGCACCCGGCAAGATCCCGCCGCTGCCCGGGGTGGACACGCGCAAGTACAACCCGACCATCGGCGACATGATCCTGAACGTTGACCAGGTTCAGGATCATCTCGCGCCCTACGGACTGATGAGGTAGGTCGCCGATGTTCCGGATCGTCGCCGCCACCACCGACACTGCCCTCGCCGCCGGCCTGATCGCCGCCTTGGAAGGGACGGCCGCGATCATCCGCTCGGCGCCGGAGACGGCGCCGCTGGCGGAGCTGTGCGGCAAGGCGAAGCCGGACTTGATCCTGCTCGACGCCGATCCGGTCGAGGGCTTCGGCACCGTCCTCACCGAAGCGGTCCGCGCCGTAGCCGGCGCCGATCCGGACGCGCCTATCATTGTACTCGGCGACGAGGGGGATGCCCGGTCAGTGTTGCGGGCGATCCGCGCCGGGGCCGCGGACGTCATTGACCGTGGCAACGACCGGGAAGCCCTGCGCAGCCAGCTTGGCCCGCATCTGGCCGGCGCGCCGCGCGGCGATGCCGGCGGCAGCGGCACGATGACCCTGGTGCTCAGCGGGCAGCCGGGCGGCGAGGGGCTGTTCGCGGTCAATCTCGCGGTGCTCCGGGCCAGGGCGGCGGGCGGGGCGTTGCTGGTCGACGGCGCGCTGCCGTCGAGCGAAGCCGGTGCTGCGCTCAACGTGCCGCTCAACTACACCATCCGCGACGCGGTCCAGGATCTGTCGCGGCTGGATCGCACGTTACTGTCCTCGGCACTCGGCCATCACGTCGCGTCCGGCCTGCACATCCTGCCCCTGGCCGTGGCGGGGGAGGAGGTGCACGACATCGCGCCCGACGCCATTGCCTCGATGCTGCTGGTGTTGCGCGCGCTGTTCGGCGAAGTGGTATTGAACGCTGGCGGTATCCGCCATCCCGGCCTGCTCGACGAGTTCGTCCGTGCCGCCGGCCGCATCTATCTCGTCGCGCCGCAGAAGCTCACCGCGATCAAGGCCTGCCGTGACCTCCTGGTCCAGATCGGCCCAAGCGCCAAGATGCTGGACCGCGTCACTCTGGTGGTCGAGGACCACACGCCGGGGATCGGCCTGACCGAGGAGCAGATGCGCGAGGCGCTCGGCGTTCGTCGGTCGGTGCGGCTGCCGGCGGCCCGGGTCGAGTTGATCAATGCGCTCAATGCAGGCCGCCCGCTGGTGCTGGAGCAACCGCGCGTGCCGTACAGCCGGGCACTGGAGAAGCTCGCGGCCGAGGGCGTGTCCGTCCCCGGCCCGGCCGCGCGGTCAGCACCGCGCGGCATCGGCCTGTTCGGCCGGCTGCGGACTTCGTGAGGGGATGGGCATGGCGGGGCTGATCAACAGCGTTGGCAAGAGGGCTTCGGGGGATCCCGAGCTGGCCGCCTCCGAACTGCGGACCACCGATGGCTATCAGCGCACGAAGTTCGCCATCTTCAACCTTGTGCTGGAGCAGCTCGAGGCGCTCGGCATCACCGCCGAGACCGCCAGCGGGGCGATGATCCGCGACGGCATCGAGCAGGCCATCACCCGCTTCGCCGCCAAGGAAGGTCTGGCCCTGAACGCCGCCGAGCGGGCGTTGCTGGCGGCCGAGGTGCAGAACGAGGTGGTCGGCCTCGGCCCGATCGAGCCTCTCCTGAAGGATCCGACGATCGACGACGTGATCGTCAACGGGCCGTTCCGGATCTATGTCGAACGCGGCGGCCAGCTCTCTGTCGTGCCGATCCGGTTCCGCGACACTGCGCATCTGATGAACATCATCCAGCGCATCGTCAGCCCGATCGGCCGCCGGGTGGACGAGGCGACGCCTTATGTCGACGCCCGCCTGCCGGATGGATCGCGGGTCAATGTGGTGATCCCGCCGGTCGCGCTGGACGGGCCGATGGTGTCGATCCGCAAGTTCCGGGTCCAGGCCATGGGGGCCCAGGACTATGTGAGGCTCGGCTCGATGAGCTCGGAGATGCTTGGCTTCCTGGCGGCCGCCGTGCGCTCGCGTCTCAACATCATGATCTGCGGCGGCACCGGTTCGGGCAAGACCACGCTGCTCAACATGCTCAGCGGCTTCATCGAGGAGAAAGAGCGGCTGATCACCATCGAGGACGCGGCCGAGCTGCAGCTGCGGCAGAATCATGTGGTGCGGCTGGAGACGCGGCCGCCCAACCTCGAYGGCAGCCGCGAGGTCACCGCCCGCGACCTGGTGCGCAATGCCCTGCGGATGCGGCCCGACCGTATCATCCTGGGTGAGGTGCGCGGCGCCGAGGCGGTCGAGATGCTGCAGGCGATGAGCACCGGCCATGACGGGTCGATGGCGACGATGCACGCCAATACCAGCCGCGACGCCTTCGGCCGGCTGGAGATGCTGCTTGGCTTCGGCGGTCTCACGGCCGATCCGAAGACCTTGCGGCGCTACATCGCCAACAGCGTCCAGATCATGGTCCAGGTCAACCGCATGGCCAACGGCAAACGGCGGATCACCTCGGTGTCCGAGCTGACCGGCCTGGAGGGCGACAGCTACAGTCTGAACCAGCTCTTCACCTTCGAGGAGCAGCCACCGCTGAGCGGGTTGGGCGAGTTCCGGGTCCATTCGGCCCGCCCGTTCTACGCCCACCGGCTGGTGGGGGCGCCAGACCTCCGGGCCGCCATGGGGATGTCGCTGTGACCGGCCTCGGCTTCCTGCTGCTGGGCATCCTGGCGCTGTTCGCGATGGCCGGGCTGAGCCTGCTGGCCGGCCGCGCCCAGCGCCGCCGGCAGCGGCAGGTGCAGGAACGCCTGCACGCGCTGCGCAATGCGATCCCGGTCGGCGACACGGCGACAGGGCGGATCGTCGCCACTCCCGCCCGGATGCCGCGCCTGCTGCGGCTGTGGTTGGCCCGGGCCGACCTGGCCCCGTCGCCGCCGCGCCTTCTCATCGCCGCCGGCCTACTGCTGGCCGGCGTCATCGCCGGCTTGGCTTGGCTGTTCAGCCCGATCGCCGCCGCTGCAGTCGCGGCGGCCGTCCCGGCCTGCGGCCTCTACATCCTGGCGAACCTGGCCAGCCGGCGCCTCAACGCCTTCATCGCCAGCCTGCCGATGTTCCTCGATGCTGTGCGCCAGTTGCTGATGGTCGGCAACTCGACACAGCAGGCGTTGCTCAAGGCGGCGGAGAACGCATCGCCGCCGTTGCAGCGCTACCTGCAGCCGATGATCCGCCGCATCAACAACGGCGCGCCGATCCCGGAGGCGGTGTCCTGGCTTGCCAATCGGCTGGAGGTGCCGGAGCTGTATATGTTGGCGACGGCGATCGAGACCAATTTCCGTTTCGGCGGCCGGCTGTCGGTGGTGCTTGCCAATCTGGTGCAGATCCTGCGCGACCAGGCGCGGGTCGGGCGCGAGCTCAAGGCGGCGACGGCGGAGATCCGGTTCAGCGCGATCGTTCTCGGCCTGATTCCGATCATCGCCGCCGCGATGCTCGGCTTCGCCGCCATGATCGGCATTGTCAATCCGAGCTACCTGCTGTTCTTCGTCGAGGCCGAGCAAGGGCCCCGGCTGGCGGCGATCGCGATCGGGCTGCAGCTGCTCGGCATCCTGATCATGCGTCGCCTCATGCGGCTGGAGTTCTAGGCCATGCCGCTCTCCAGCCTCGAGCTCGCCGTGCTCATCCTCACCGCAGGCTCGACCCTGCTTCTGCTCGGGCTCGGCCTGCGCGGCACCGTGGGCGAGGCGAGGCTGCGGCGCAGGCTGACCGGGATCTCCGGCCGGTCCCGTGTCGGCGAGGCCCGCGGTGCCGTCGGTTGGCTGAAGCCGTTCGATCGGATCCTGATCGGCGGCGGCAAGGATCGCGAGGAGATCCTGCAGTCCCTGCGTGCCGCCGGCTTCTACAATCCGCGCAGCCTGATCGTCTTTGCTGCCCTGCGCTTGGCCGCGGCCATGGCCGCGATCGTCGCAGTCGCGCTGGCGCTGTGGCTGATGGGCCGCTGGTCCGGCTTGGCGCGCTTCTACCCGCTGGCCGCCGGCGGCTTGGTGTATGTCGGCGCCAAATTCGTGCTGCGCTCGCTGGCATCGATGCGGCAGCGCCGGATCGGCGCCGAGCTTCCCTTCGCCCTCGACGTCCTGCTGCTGATGCTGGAGAGCGGCGTCAGCCTCGACCAGTGCTTCCGCTCCCTGGCCCAGGCGGATGGCGGGGCCATGCCGCGGATCCACCAGTCGATGCGCATCCTGGTCGACGATCTGCAGCGCGGCATGGGCTACGACCAGGCGCTGGACCGCTGGGCCGAGCGGCTGGCGGTCAACGGAATCCGTGAGGTCACGTCGCTGTTCAAGCAGACCCTGATCTACGGCACCGAGCTCGGGCCAGCGCTGCGGGACTTCGTGCGCGAATTCTCCGACCGGCGGGTCTCGACCGCCCGCGAGAGCATYGGCCGCAAGACCACCCAGATGACGGTCATCATGATCGTGTTCCTGATGCCGGCCCTGTTCATCGTGCTCGCTGCGCCGGCCGTCGTTGCCATTTTCAAGACCTTGTCGGGGCTGAACCAATGATGCGGACGGCGCTTCGTCTCTCAGTGCTGGCGACGCTGCCCTGGCTGACGGCCTGCTCCAGCCTGTTCGGCGGCGACAGCACGTCGCGTCGCGAGCCGTCCCCGGCCGACCAGCTGCCGCAGGCGGCGCCGCTCGACGCCGAGAATTCCCGCGACCTCTATCTCGGCATCGTCGACAAGCTGCGGCAGGGCGGCAAGTCGCGGGCCGCGCTGGCCTATCTCGACGACTACGACAACCGCCACCCGGGTGACCTGCGGGCGCAGGTGCTGCGGGCCGACGCGTTCCTCGACATCCAGGACTACGACCGGGCAGAGGCGATCTATCGCGGGCTGGTGAACGGCGACCAGGCAGCGGCGGCCTATGACGGGCTCGGCCGGGTCGCCGCCGGGCGCGGCGACTGGGCCAAGGCCCGGGCGCAGTTCCACGAGGCCGTGCGGCGCGAGCCGATCAACGTCAAATACCTGAACGACCTCGGCTTTTCCGAGATGCACATCGCCTCCTATGACGAGGCGCTGTTCACGCTGCGCCAGGCCAGCGAGCTCGCGCCCACGAATGCACAGGTCCGCAACAACCTGATTCTCTGCCTCGACATCGCCGGCCAGGGCGATACGGCGAAGGCCATGATCGGCCGGATCACCGACGCCAAGGAGCGACGGGCGGTCGAGCAGATGGTCAGGACAGCGCGTGGCCAGATCCGGTCGCCGACCACCGCGGGCACCGGTGCGGTGGCTGCCCCGCGGCGCCTGGCACAAGCTCCGGAGACCCAGCCATGATCCGACCGGCCTCGACGAAAGCCCGCCTGTCGGCGCTGTGTGCCGCCCTCTTGTTCTTGCCGGTCGCCACGGCGGGGGCGCAGCAGGCGCTGGTTCCGGCTCGGCCGGCCCAGCCCGACTGGTTCGAGTCCAACCGCACCCTTCAGGTGTTGCGGGCGCAACAGCAGTCGGCGCCTCGGCCCAGCGGTCAGGGCGGTCTCGCCGCCGGCGAGGCGGGTCAGATCTACGACAACTACATGCAGAGTATCGGCAAGCCGCTGCCGAGCGGGAACAGCCGATCCTATGGCGGGTCCGATTCCGGCTTCGGACCGGGCGGCATGGGCGGATCATCGGGGGGGCGGCCATGACATCCCGCATCTTGCGACCGATCTTTGGCGACCGCGGTGCGATCGCGCCGTTTGCGGCCCTGATGCTGCTGCCGGTGATCGGCGTGACCGCACTCGCGACCGATGTCGGCTTCTGGTACGCCCAGCGCCGCCACCTGCAGACGGCCACGGACATGGCGGCATTATCGGCGGCGCAGAACCCGGTCGAGGCCTCGGCCATCGCCGGCGATCTGCTGCAGCGCAATGGTTTCGGCGCCGACGCGCTGGCGTCCACCACCATCGGCACCTACTGCCCGGATTTCGAGAATATCAAGGTGCCTTCCGCCCGCTTCCTGCCGGGTCTCGCTGCATGCCCCGACGGGAGGACGCCGACGGCGCCGAATGCCGTCATGGTGTCGGCCCAGACGACCGTGCCGGGCGTCCTGTCCCGTGCCGTGCTGTCGGAGGACGAGGGCAGCGGGCAGATCGGCGGGACTCCAGGGGCTAGTGATCCCAACCTGCACAAGGTCAGCGTCCAGGCCACCGCCGCGCGCATCGACGAAGCCGGCTTCCAGGCTGGAACCGGCCTGGTCGAGGTCGACACCCAGAAGAGCGCTTTGCTCAACGCTGTTCTGGGCAATGTGCTGGGCACTCGGATCAATCTGACGGCGGTCCAGTATGAGGGGCTGCTGAATGCCAACATCGACGCGTTGACCTTCCTCGACGCGCTCGGGGTCAATGTCAATGTCTCGGCCGGTACCTATGACCGGCTGCTTGATGCCAAGGTCGGCGTCGGCAATCTGCTGCAGGCGGCGATTAACGCGCTGAAGAAGGCCGGCACCGTCACCGACGTCACGATCGGTAGCTTGGTGTCGCTGCAGGGGCAGATCGTCGGCAATCCGGAGTTGACCGTCGGCGATCTGGTGGATCTCGGCGTCTGGAAGAATCTGCCGATCGGCGAGTCGACGGCGCCGACGGCGCTGGCTGCCGACCTGAACGTCTTCCAGCTGGTCACCATGGCAATCCAGGTGGCCAACAAGAACAATGCGATCTACATCCCCGCGCTCAATGTCGGGCTGCCTGGAATAGCGTCGCTGCAGGTCGCCGCGACCCTGATCGAGCCGCCGAAGTCGCCGCCCTTCGCCTTCGGGCCGGAAGGGATGACGGTCCACACCGCGCAGGTCCGGCTGCAGCTCAAGCTGCAACTCCTGGATCTGTTCGGGCTGCTGGGCCAGGGCATCCAGCTGCCGCTCTATGTCGAGGCCGGCTATGGGGATGCGACGCTGAAGGACATCTCCTGCGGGCTCGAGCCGGCCAAGGACGCCACCGTGACCGTCGAGGCCAGGAGCGGCGTGGCCAAGGCCTTCATCGGCGTGTTGCCGCCCAATCTGCTGACCAATTTCAGCCACCGGCTGACCGTTGAGGACTTCCAGCCCGCCGCGCTGGTGGATGTCAGCCTGCTGGGGCTGATCGGTATCGTCCGGGTCTCGGGCCGGGCCGGGGTCGATGTGGGCAGCGGCTCGTATCAGGATTTGGTCTTCGACCGCGACGATATCGACAACCACGTCGCGCAATCGGTCGCCAGCGCCGGCATGATCGACAATCTTCTGGCCGAGCTCGGTGGCACCGACCCCGTCACCAAGGAGCCGAGGCTGAAGCTGAGCGCCTGCGTCATCAGCCTCGGCGGGCTCTGCCTGATCCCGGTCAAGCTGGACGCGGTCGGCAAGACGGTCGGTGCCCTGCACCAGCTTCTCGACCCCGTGATCAAAGGTGTTCTCGATCCGCTGGTCGACACTCTTCTCGCCGCCCTGGGCATCCGCCTGGGCGTCATGGACGTCGTCGTCACCGGGGTGCGCTGCGGCGTGCCCGTGCTGATCCGGTGACGAAGACACCGCTGGCGGCGCCGGGGCCGCGGGCGGGGTGAAAATGATCCCGGTTGTATCAGGAGGTTAAATCATGTTGCGGAATTTCTTCAAGAAGACGCGCCAGATCGCTCGGGACGAGCAGGGCATCTCTGCCGTCG
Organism: Inquilinus sp. YAF38; assembly: GCF_052113205.1. Classification (NCBI taxonomy): domain Bacteria; kingdom Pseudomonadati; phylum Pseudomonadota; class Alphaproteobacteria; order Rhodospirillales; family Rhodospirillaceae; genus Inquilinus; species Inquilinus sp. YAF38. The sequence continues at coordinate 13,823 of NZ_JBFRCU010000100.1, forward strand.
AATACGCCATCCTCGGGGCTCTGGTCGCCCTCGGTATCGCGACGGCGGCTACAAGCCTGGGGGCGAACATCTCCACCGCCCTCGGCAACATCGGCTCGAAGATCACCGGAACCAGCGGCACGGGCACTGGCAGCTAGCCCGAACGCTCGTAACTCTCTTCAAGCGTTCCTGGGAACAGCCATGACCCTCTCCGTGCGACGTGCAACTCGAGTGGCGGGCCGGCAACGGCTCGCCGCCATTTCCGACGAGTCCGGGCTGGCCGCGATCGAATTCGCCCTGGTCGCGCCGGTCTTCGTGATGCTGCTCTTCGGCATCATCATCTACGGCATCCACTTCGGCACCTGGCTCGCCGTCAACCAGGCGGCGAGCGAGGGCGCACGCGCCTCCGTCGCCGGGCTGGACCAGGATGAACGGGAGACTCTGGCGAAGCGGACGGCCGAGGCGGTGCTTGCCGCCTACGGGCCGATCCTGGGCGCGGCCGGCTGGGAGGTGACGGCCACGCCATCAACCGCGGATGAGCGCCTGTTCGAGGTGACGGTGAGCTACGATCCTTCGAAGCCGGGAGGAAACGGCGGTTGGGGGTCGGACACCGACCTGGGCGAATTGCTGCCTCTGCCGACAAGCACGCCGAAGGCGACGGCGACCGTCTCAAACGGCGGATACTGATGGCCGGGCTGGATTTCATCTTCCTCGGCCTCCTGGTCCTGCTCCTGCTGCCGATCGTGCTGATCGATCTGCGCGAGAGCAGGATCCCCAATATCTGCAACCTGGCGCTGGCCGCGGGCGGGCTGGCCCAGGCCGTGGTCCGCAGCCCGACGCTCAAGACCCTCGGCCTGTCGCTCGGTGTCGCCGTGCTCACCTTCGCCCTTTTGGCCGGTACCGCCTGGGTGATGCAGAAGATCGACCGCCACGCCCGGATCGGCTGGGGTGACCTGAAGTTCCTGACCGCCGCCAGCCTCTGGGTCGGACTGCAGGGCAGCCTCGTGGTGCTGATCCTGGCCAGCCTGGTGGCGCTGCTGGCCACACTGGCCATGGCGCCATGGCGCGGCGTGAAATGGCGCGAGATGCGGCCCTTCGGCCCGGCACTCGCGGTCGGGCTGCTGGCCGTCACCGTCACAGTCTTCATCCGGGGTGCGTGATATCGACCGAATTTTGCGTTCAGTTTATGTTGATAATGCCAAATCCCTTCATCTCGCGTGACAATGGTGCTTAGCTCCCGCCATCCGTAGCTGGGAGACCATCATGAGCACCGATGTGAATCGCCGGATCCTGCTGGCCGCTCGGCCGGTCGGGGAGCCGAAGGAGACCGATTTCCGTCTGGTCGAGGAGCCGGTGCCGACGCCGGGGCCGGGCCAGCTGCTGATCCGCACGCTGTGGTTGTCGCTCGATCCCTATATGCGCGGCCGCATGAGCGATGCGAAATCCTACGCGGCGCCGGTCGAGATCGGCCAGGTCATGGTCGGCGGCGCGGTCGGCCGGGTCGTCGCCTCGAACCACCCCGGCTTCGCCCCGGGCGACATCGTCGAGGGCCGCACCGGCTGGCAGGATTACGCCCTGTCCGACGGCACCGGGCTGCGCCAGGTCGACCCGGCGCTGGGGCCGATCTCGACCGCGGTCGGCGTGCTCGGCATGCCCGGGATGACGGCCTATACCGGCCTCCTCACCATCGGCCAGCCGAAGCCGGGCGAGACCGTCGTGGTCTCCGCCGCCTCCGGCGCGGTCGGGTCGGTGGTCGGGCAGATCGCCAAGATCAAGGGCGCGCGCGTCGTCGGCATCGCCGGCGGGGCCGAGAAGGGCGCCTACCTGACCGGCGAGCTCGGCTTCGACGCCGCGGTCGACCATCGCGCGCCGGATTTCGCCGAGCGGCTGGGCGCGGCCGTGCCCGACGGGATCGACGTCTATTTCGAGAATGTCGGCGGCGCGGTGTGGGAAGCGGTGTGGCCGCTGCTGAACCCCTTCGCCCGGATTCCGGTCTGCGGCCTGATCGCCCAGTATAACGCCACCAGCCTGCCGGACGGGCCGAACCAGGTGCCGGCTTTGATGCGCAGCGTGCTGTCGAAGCGGCTGACCCTGCGCGGCTTCATCGTCAGCGACTTCGCCGACCAGCACGCCGCCTTCCTGCGCGACGTCTCCGGCTGGATCCGCGACGGCAAGCTCCGCTACCGCGAGGACGTCGCCGAGGGGCTGGAGACGGCGCCCCGGACCTTCCTGCGGCTGTTCCGGGGCGAGAATTTCGGCAAGCTCCTGGTCAAGGTGGCGGAGTAGCGCCGGACGTTACAGGAGGGCATCACAGCAGGGTCCGTCCGGCCACGGCCATCAGGCCGATGCGGGTGATCGCGGCGTCGAAATCCGTGTCCAGCGGCAGCCCGAGGTCGCTGCGGGCGGAGTCGCTCAGCATCTCTGGCCGCAGCCGGTTCTGCCGTGAGGCCGAGCGAGCCGGTCCGCCGGCGATGCGGTGCCAGATCCGCTCCAGCAGGCCGGCGGGGTGCTGACGCAGTGGCAGGCGCAGGGCATGGGTGCTCATGACGATCTCCTGGAAGCCATGGAAAATGGGCAGGCGGCAGCCTTCGGCGCCGGCGGCGGGACCGCGTCGATGCCGTATCGTCCGATGATCACCGGGCCGCTGGCGTCGGACACCGTGACCACGGTCTCGGCCGCGGCGCCGGGCCGGGCCCGGTACATCACCACCTCGGTCAGAACGGCCATCGGATCCTCCATCTCGGCCTCGGCAACCTCGAGGCGATGATGGGAGACTACGCCACCCCTCCTGACATCATCCTGTCAGGAGAGATGAACGGGCCGCGCATCGGGCGGTCATGCGGCGGAGGATGGGGCGGAACGCAGACGTACGCTATTCGACAATAACGGAGAGGGACTGTACGTTTCCGTTCGGGTGCAAAGACGGGGCCTGCCGTGACCGATTGGGATGATCTGCGTGTGATCCATGCGGTGGTCGAGACCGGCAGCTTGTCGGCGGCGGCGCGGCGCCTCGGCCTCAGCCAGCCGACCATCGGCCGCCGGGTCCAGGCGCTGGAGGAGCGGCTGGGGTTGGTGCTGTTCGAGCGCAGCGCCGACGGCTATCGCCCGACCGCGGCCGGAGAGGCGCTGCTGCCGCATCTGCGCGCCATGGCGGAGACGGCAGCGGCGCTGGAGCGCGAGGCGCGGATCCAGGCCGATCCCGGCACCGGGCTGGTGCGGGTCGCCGGCGGCGGCTGGGCCAGCCGCTTCCTGGCAGAACGTCTGGCCCGATTGCGCGAGGTGCTGCCCGGCATCGATCTCGCCCTCGATTTCGAGCGGCAACTGCCGGACCTCGCCGGCGATTCGGTGCATCTCGGCGTCTACGCATCGGTGCCGGACCTGCCGGGCCTGCGCTCCCGCGTCGTCGCCCGGTCCGCCTATGCCGTCTATGGCGCGCGGACGTATGTCGATCGCCATGCGGAGGCCCGGACCGAGGCGCGCTTCGCCGCCTGCGACTGGGTACTCTACGACAGCGAGCGGGTGCGGGTCGGCAGCGATGTCGATGGCTACCCGCTCGATAGGCAGCTCGCATCGGCCGGGAACGCCCGGATCCTGCGCCTGACCACCACCGACCTGATGCTGTCGGCGCTGCTGTCCGGCGCCGGGCTGGCGCTGATCCCCTGCTTCGTCGGCGACGTGGATCCGGACCTGGTGCGGGTGTCGCCGATCGTGCCGGCGATGGAGCACCGCTACCGCCTGGTCGTGCACCAGGATGTCGGCCGCTCGCCCCGCGTCGCCCGGGCCAAGGAGGCGATCGCCGCCCTGTTCGCGGCCGAGCGTCGGCTGCTGGAGGGGGAGGCGGGGACGGCGGTCCCGGCCTGATGGAGGTCGTTTCGAAAGGTAAGTTTCGAAGCGGCCTCTCACCCGCGGCCGGCGATCAGCGCGGCGGAGCCCGCCATCATCGCGGCGGCGGAGCGGTTCGCGAGTCGCAGCCGCCGCGGCGACCGGAAGAAGCTGCGGGCGCGTGCGGCGCCCAGCACATAAGCCGACTGCACCAGCAGGTCGATGCCGATCTGCACCGCGAACACCGCGGTGATGTCGGCGGCATCGAGCGTGGTCAGGTCGACCACCTGCGGCAGCACCGCGCCGTAGAATACCACCGCCTTCGGGTTGCCTAGCGTCAGCGCCGCTCCGCCGAGGAATCCGCCGGTCCGGCGCGGCGCTGCCTCCAGGTCCGCGGCCGGGGCGCGCCAGAGCTTCCAGGCCAAGACCACGAGATAGGCGATGCCAGCCCATTTCACGGCGACGAAGACCGGTTCATAGGCCAGAGCCAGCGCCGACAGGCCGAACACGGCCGCCGCCAGCCACAGCACGTTGCCGGCGATCATGCCGAGCACGAAGGGCAGGGCCTCGCCGGCGCCGCGCGACAGCACCCGCGCCACCAGGGCGGTCTGGGCCGGGCCGGGGAGCATGGCGGCGATGGCGACGGGCACGGCGAACAGGGCAAGGGCGGTGATCATCGGTGTGGCTCCGTCGGTCGGCGAGAGAAGGATAGCCCGCGGACTCGATCGCCGACAGCGCGCTCTACATCAATCGTGTCCCTTCGACGGAGTGAACATGGCCGAATCGTCATCCGCCACCCGGCGACCGCCCCTCTGGACGCTGCCGGCCGCGATGGCCGGCTGTCTCGGGCTCGGGATGCTGTCGGGCATTCTCAGCGGCAGCGGCGACACGCCCTGGTACCGGGCGCTGGTCAAGGGATCGCTGACCCCGCCGAACTGGGCGTTTCCGGTGGCCTGGACCATCCTCTATCTGCTGATGGGCGCTGCCGCCTGGCGGGTCTGGCGCCGTGGCGACCGCCCCGGCGCCGGGTTAGCCTTGGGCCTGTTCGCGCTCCAGCTGGCGCTCAACCTGGCCTGGAGCCCGGTGTTCTTCGGTCTCGAGAGCGTGACCCTCGGGGCCGTGGTGATCGTTCCCGTCCTGCTCGCGGCTGCCGCCACGATGATCGCCTTCCGACGCGTCGATCCGGCCGCGGCGGCCATGCTGGCGCCCTATGTCCTGTGGCTGGCCTATGCGACGGCGGTCGCATGGCAGATCTGGCGTTTGAACGGCTGATCCCGGTATGGCGCTGCTGCTAGGGTGCCGCTCCAAGGGGAGGCGCCGCGATGTACCAGGTTCCGATCCGGCCGGGCGAAAGCTGGATGCGCGCCCGGGTCCGGCGACATGTCTATGAGCTGCTGCGGCTGGCGCTGCCGGTGATCGTCGCGCGTGCCGGGCTGATCCTGATGGCGCTGGTCGACACCCTGTTCGTCGGCCGCTACGGCAGCGCTGACCTGGCCCATCTGTCGATCGCCAACGCCCCGATCGGCAGCATGATCGGCACCTCCACCGGCCTCGTCATCGGCACGCTGGTGATGAGCGCGAATTCCCTCGGCCGCGGCCGGCCCGACCAATGCGGCGCGGTCTGGCACCGGGCGCTGATCTATGGCGGCGCCATCGGCCTGGTGCTGGCCGTGCTGTGCCATTTCATCGAGCCGCTGCTGCTCCTGACCGGCCAGGGGCCGGAGCTGTCAAAGGCCGGCGCTGACATCGCCATCGTGCTCGGCTGGGGCATGCCGGCGGCGGTGATCTACACCGTCACCGCCTTCTTCCTGGAAGGGCTGAAGCGGCCGGTGCCGGGCATGATCGCGATGATCGTCGCCAACCTCCTCAACGCGCTGGTCAACTGGCTGCTGGTGTTCGGCGCCGCCGGGTTCCCGGAGCTCGGGGCGATGGGCGCCGCCTGGGCCAGCACCGCTTCGCGCGTGTTCCTAGCGGCCAGCCTGGTCGCCTATGTCTGGTGGATGCGCGACCGCGACACCTTCGGCATCCGCCGCTGGCAGGGCTGGCGCTGGCGCGACTGGACCAAGCAGCGCCAGCTCGGCTATGGCGGCGGCCTCAGCATCTTCATCGAATCGGGTGCCTTCACCGCGCTCACCTTCTACGCCGGCCTGCTCGGCACCCTGCCGCTGGCCGCGTTCTCGGTCGGCCTCAACCTGATCGCCCTGATCTTCATGGTGGCGCTCGGCCTCGCCTCCGCCACCGCGGTCAGGGTCGGCGTCGCCCATGGCCGGCGCGACCTGAAGGACATGGTGCTGGCCGGCTGGGTCGGGCTCGGCGTCAACAGCGTCGTCATGGTGGCCTTCGGGGCCGTGCTGTGGATCTTCGCCCGGCCGATCGCCGAGGCCTATACCAGCGATCCGGCGCTGATCCCGCTGGTGGTGCCGGTGGTCGTGGTCTCGACCTTCATCCTGATCGTCGATGGCGGCCAGGTGGTGGTCGCCAACGCGCTGCGCGGCCGCGGCGACGTGGTGGTGCCGACGCTGCTGCACACCATCTCCTACGTCGTGGTAATGACGCCGCTGGGCTGGTTCCTGGGCGTCCATCTCGGCCGTGGCGCGGTCGGGCTGTTCGAGGCGATCCTGATCGCCAGCGTGGTCTCCGTCGGCCTCCTGGCTGGTCGTTTCCACCTGCTGGCGCGCGGCGACGCCCGGGCTTCGTCGGCGGCCGGGGCGGCCGCCTGAGGGCTGCTCCGGCGCGATTGTTCGCAGGTGCGGAAACGTGCTAGCGTCGCCGCGCCCGGCAGGCTGTCCGGGCGCGTCCTTTTGCCAGCCCGGACAGTGCCTTGACCGAACGTCCCACCACGCCGCCGCACTTCGACATCACCCCGGTGACGATCGAGGAGGAGATGCGCCGCTCCTACCTCGATTACGCCATGAGCGTGATCGTCTCCCGCGCCCTGCCGGATGTGCGCGATGGCCTCAAGCCGGTGCATCGCCGCATCCTGTTCGCGATGAAGGAGGGCGGCTACGATTCGACCAAGCCGTTCAAGAAGTCGGCCCGCGTCGTCGGCGACGTCATGGGTAAGTACCACCCGCATGGCGACAGCGCGATCTACGATGCCATGGTGCGCATGGCGCAGGACTTCTCGATGCGGCTGCCGCTGATCCAGGGGCAGGGCAATTTCGGCTCGATGGATGGCGACCCGCCGGCGGCCATGCGCTACACCGAGGCGCGCCTGGCCAAGGCCGCCGAGGCGATGCTGGACGACATCGACAAGGACACGGTCGACTATCAGCCGAACTACGACGAGACCCAGTCCGAGCCGACGGTGCTGCCGTCGCGCTTCCCGAACCTGCTGGTCAACGGCGCCGGCGGCATCGCCGTCGGCATGGCCACCAACATCCCGCCGCACAATCTGGGCGAGGTGATCGACGCCTGCCTCGCCACCATCGAGAACCCGGCGATCACGATCGAGGAGCTCAATGTGATCGTGCCGGGTCCGGATTTTCCGACCGGCGCCATGATCCTCGGCCGCTCCGGCATCCGCTCGGCCGTCGCCACCGGCCGCGGCAGCGTGGTGATGCGGGCACGGTCGTCGATCGAGGAGATCCGCAAGGACCGCGAAGCGATCATCTTCACCGAGATTCCGTTCCAGGTGAACAAATCGCGGCTGATGGAGCGGATCGCCGAGGTCGTCAACGAGAAGACGGTCGAAGGCATCTCCGAGCTGCGCGACGAGAGCGACCGCGATGGCGTCCGCATCGTCGTCGAGCTGAAGCGCGACGCCAGCGCCGATGTGGTGCTGAACCAGCTGTACCGCTCGACCCCGCTGCAGACCTCCTTCGGCGTCAACATGCTCGCGCTGCTCGGCGGCCGGCCCGAGCTCTTGAACCTGAAGCAGATCATCGAAGCCTTCATCGCCTTCCGCGAGGAGGTGATCACCCGGCGCACCCGCTACCTGCTGGCCCGCGCCCGCGAACGCGCCCATGTCCTGGTCGGCCTCGCCACCGCCGTGGTCAATATCGACCGGGTGATCGAGTTGATCCGCCGCGCTCCCGACCCGCAGACGGCGCGCGAGGAACTGATGGCCACGGCCTGGCCGGCCGGCGAGATCGCGCCGCTGATCGCGCTGGTCGACGAACCGGGCCGCCCGCTGGCGGAGGACGGCACCTACCGGCTGTCCGAAGTCCAGGCCCGCGCCATCCTCGACCTGCGCCTGCACCGCCTGACCGGGCTGGAGCGCGACAAGATCGGCGACGACCTGCGCGCCATCGTCGCCGAGATCCAGGAGTACCTGACGATCCTGGCCAGCCGCGAGAAGCTGCTGGAGATCCTGCGCACCGAGCTGATCGAGATGAAGGATCAGTTCGCCACCCCGCGCAAGACCGAGATCCTCGACCTCGAATTCGAGGCCGATATCGAGGACCTGATCCAGCGCGAGGACATGGTCGTCACCGTCTCCAACGGCGGCTACATCAAGCGCGTGCCGCTGTCGACCTACCGGGCGCAGCGCCGCGGCGGCAAGGGCCGCAGCGGCATGGCGACGAAGGAGGAGGATTTCGTCTCCGACCTGTTCGTCGCCAACACCCACACGCCGATGCTGTTCTTTTCCAGCCGCGGCATCGTCTACAAGCTCAAGGTCTACCGCCTCCCGATCGGCACGCCGCAGTCGCGCGGCAAGGCGATGGTCAACATGCTGCCGCTGCAGCAGGGCGAGACCATCTCCACCGTCATGCCGCTGCCGGAGGACGAGAGCACCTGGGACCAGCTCTACGTCATGTTCGCCACGGCCAGCGGCGGCGTCCGCCGCAACAGCCTGGCCGACTTCACCAGCATCAATCGCAACGGCAAGATCGCGATGAAGCTGGACGAGGGCGACAGCCTGATCGGCGTCAAGGTCTGCAGCGACGACCAGGACGTGCTGCTGGCCACCCATGTCGGCATGTGCATCCGCTTCCCGGTCACCGATGTCCGCGTCTTCAAGAGCCGCGATTCGGACGGTGTGCGCGGCATCCGCCTGGGTGAGGATGATCGCGTCATCTCGATCTCGATCCTGCACCATCTCGACGCGACGCCGGACGAGCGCGCCAACTACCTGCGCATGGCCAATGCGCTGCGTCGGGCCGAGGGCGAGGAGACCGACGGCGAGGACAGCGAGACGGTGGAGGAGCACGACCTCGACCCCGCCCGTTTCGCCGAGCTCGAGGCCGTCGAGGAGTTCATCCTGACGGTCAGCGAGGAAGGCTTCGGCAAGCTCAGCTCCGCCTATGGCTACCGGATCACCGGCCGTGGCGGCAAGGGCATCTGGACCATGGCGATGGGCGAGAAGAACACGGCCGTCACCGCCTGCTTCCCGATCTCGCCGAACCAGGAGATCATCCTGGTCACCGATGGCGGCCAGCTGATCCGCTGCCCGGTCGCGGATGTCCGGATCGCCGCCCGCAAGACCATGGGCGTGCGGCTGTTCAACGTCGCCGACGGCGAGCATGTCGTCTCCGTTGCTTCGGTGCCGGAGGAGAACGGTGACGGCGGCGAGGGCGATGCGGCTGACGAAGCGGCGCCCGCTGAGGCCGCAGGTGAGCAACCGGACGGCGCCGCGTCGGGCGGCGACGGCGCATAAGGAAAGCCGCACGGATGTCCAAGGGCCGTATCGGGGTCTATCCCGGCACCTTCGATCCCATCACCAAGGGCCATATGGACATCATCCAGCGGGCGACGCGGATCGTCGACCATCTGGTCGTCGCCGTGGCCCGCAACGATGGCAAGGGCCCGCTGTTCTCGACCGATGAGCGGGTGGAGCTGGTGCGGGCCGACGTCGCGCCCCTGGTGGCTCAGGGGATCTCGATCGAGGTCCGCTCCTTCGACGTGCTGCTGATGCACTTCGCCGCCTCGGTCGGCGCCACCACGGTGGTGCGCGGCCTGCGCGCCGTCTCGGATTTCGAGTACGAGTTCCAGATGGCCGGCATGAACGCCAAGATCAATCCGGTGATCGAGACGGTGTTCCTGATGGCGTCGGACCGCTACCAGTTCATCTCCTCGCGCTTCGTCAAGGAGATCGGCCGGCTGGGCGGCGACATCGCCCCCTTCGTCAGCCCGCTGGTGGCCAAGCGCCTGAACGAGCAGTTCAGGCGCAAGGGGATGGTGGCGGATTAGAGGCGAGCCGGCTCGTCCCGCCAGGGGAAGACCGCGCAGAGATGGACCAGAAGCGGGTCCGGGAGCGGATCCTCCGCCTGCTTGTGGGCGCGGGCGGGATCCTGCGGCAGGCCGTCGGCCGGGGGCAGGGCCGGGCAGCGGACCGCCAGGAGGTCGAGGACCTTTGACAGGTGGTCATGGCAATCCAACGGGAACGAGAGAGATGCGCCGGATTTGGCCAGAAATTCTCCCCGGACAGCGCAGAACATCGTCAAACTCATGAGCCCAAGCGCGACTTCGCGCGCCCCATCGTCGAGCGAGCGCTGCGGCATGGGCTTCGGCGCGCAGGCGGCCAGCATCAGGCCGGCGATCATCGCGCCGAGCAGCGGTCCCTGGCCAATCATGTCGTTCTCCCCATCGCGTGTCCGGCTGCGGGAGATGATGGGGCCGGGGCTGCGAACGGCCTGTAACGGAGCGCACACTTTGCGGGTCGCAGGTGTTGACCGTCGCGCGGTGCCTCCCTAATGTGCGGCCCGCTCGCCCGGGGACCGCCCGGGCCGGCAGTGTGAGCCGGTAGCTCAGTCGGTAGAGCAGAGGCCTTTTAAGCCCCTGGTCGTGGGTTCGAGTCCCACCCGGCTCACCATTCCCCGTACTGAATAGTTGATTTGTAAGAGAGCTGCAGATTTCGCGGGCGAGGTTTGCAACTCCTTGTCCGCAAGCTGCTCGGTCATCCTGTCACGGCGGCCTTCGCGAGGAGCTTCTGCCGGGCTGCAGCCACGTAGCGCTCGATCTCCGATCGACTTGCGGCCGGTCATCGACATGATCTCCATTGTGCTGCATCCGGCTTCGGCGAGCCGGCGCAAAGGCGCTCCGCTCTCAATGGAACATTAACCTAGCCGTCACCCTGCAGAAACCTTGGGGAGACGCCGGCACATAGTGCAAACTCCAGGCTGACACGGCGAAGTGAGGGGCTGTATCGTCGCCACCGGCGGCCGCTGCCCCAGGGGACAGGGGGGATCCGTATGAGGAAGCTCGCCCGTGCGCTGGCCCTTGCGGTGCTGTTGCTGACGGCGCCGGCCGGCCTGCGGGCTCAGGAGCCGGTTGCGCTCTGCGATTCGCTCGCCGGCGAGGCGGTCCCGCTGACGGATATCGATGCTGAGACGGCGCTTGCCGCCTGTGGCGCTGCCCTGGCCGAGCAGCCAGCCGAGCCGCGGCTGGCCTACCAGTACGCCCGCGCCCTGGAGCGCGCCGGCCGGCTGCAGGATGCCGCGCGGCTCTACGGCTGGGCGGCGGAGGGCGGCCATGCGCCGGCAGCGGCGGCACGGCAGCGGCTGGCGAGCCTTGCCGCAGCGCCGGTTCCGGCC
>NZ_JBFRCU010000101.1:0-24875 GCF_052113205.1 Inquilinus sp. YAF38
GCCATGACGCAGTCGCCGATGAACTTGTCGATGGTGCCGCCCTCGACCTCGACGCAGCGGCCCAGCAGGTCGAAATGCGCGTTCAGCATGGCAGCGACCGCGGCCGCCGGCATCCGTTCCGCCACCGCGGTGAAGTCGACGATGTCGGTGAACATCACGGTCACCACCCGCTCCGCCGATGCGATCTCGCCGCTGCCGCCGCTGCGCAGCAGGCGCCGCACCAGGCTTTTCGGCACGTAGGTCTCGAGCCAGCGCAGCCCGGTCAGCATGGTGTTGTAGGCGCGCGCCTGCTCGTTCAGCTCCGAGAACAGGCTGCCGGGCAGGGGACGCAGGGACGCGAAGTCGAGCGAGCCGACGGCCCGCACCTCCCGCGCCATGGCGCCGACCGGGCGGGCGATGGCGCGGCTGACGGCGATCGCGACCAGGATGGCGATCACCAGCACCGCCAGGCCGGCCAGCCCGGCGCGCAGCAGGTCGTCGTCCGGCTTGTCCAGCACCGCCACCGGCACCTCGACGCCGACGATCAGCGGCACCGGGTCGAAGTTCGGGATGGTTCGGGTGAGGACGACGCGGCCGTCATCGCCGAGGCGGATGATTCGGGCCTCCAGCCCGGCCTCGCCGACCGTCTCGGCCTCTCCCTCGGCCCACAGCGAGGCCAGGAACGGGTCGCCGATCTCGTCCAGCCGGGGCAGGGGGTCTTCGGGCGACAGCGCCGGCCGCTGCGCCGCCATCGCCGGATGGGCCAGCACCCGGTCGCGGCCGTAAAGGATGAAGGGCGTGGTGCCGGGGTTGCTCTGGGCGATCGTCCGCAGGTGGTCGGACAGGGCATCGACCGTGATCGTGGCCCGCAGCACGCCGGCGAAGCGGCTCCCGGCCTGGACCGGCCGGCTGAGATTGGCGACCGAGGTGCGCATCGATTTCGCCGGCACGAAGTAGACCGGGCCCCAGACGGAGTCATCGCGGCCGCGAGCCTCCTCGATCTCGTGCCGCTCCTGGTCGGTGCGGATCATATCGGTGAAGGCGAAGACGCCATGCGGGCCCTGGGTGACGCCGCGGATCGTGCCGTCGGGCGCGGTCAGGGACAGGACCCGGACCTGCGGCGTGCCGGCCAGGGCGCCGGTCAGCAGCCGGTCCAGCGCCGCGCCGTCCGCCGGGTCCACCTGCCCGGAGGCGATCTGCCGCGACAGGAAGGCCAGTTGGTCCTCGACCGGGGTGAAGCGGTCGCCGATCCGGGCCTGGACCGAATCGAGACCGAGCTGCGCCGCCCGGGCCAGCAGGTCGCGCGTGGTGCCGGCGGTCATGAACCAGAACACGGCCAGCACGTCGATCGCGGTCAGCGCCACCAGCCCGGCCATCACCACGGCCAGCGTGCCGGACAGGGGAATGGTACGGTGCCGGGTGGCGGCGGCGCGGCGGTCGCTCGTGATCTCAGCCTCTGTCGCCAACCCGTCGCCTCCTCGCGCTGGCGGCACCTTAACACCATGCCGACGGAAATCCCCGCCGGGGTGTTGACTGCAGGATGACCGACACCCCGACCCATATCGGCACCGCCGGCTGGAGCGTGCCGTCGCGCTACGCCGACCGCTTCCCGGCCGAAGGATCGCATCTCGAGCGCTATGCCCGGCGGCTGAACGCGGTGGAGATCAACACCTCCTTCTACCGTCCGCATCGACGCGAGACTTATGAACGCTGGGCCACGAGCGTGCCGGCCGAGTTCCGTTTCGCGGTGAAGGTGCCGCGGACCATGACGCAGGAGCGCCGCCTGAAGGATTGCGGCGACCTGCTCGACCGCTTTGTCTCGGAGGTGGAGGGGCTGGGGCCGAAGCTCGGGGTGCTGCTGGTGCAGCTGCCGCCGAGCCTGGCCTTCCAGGCGGAGATCACGGAAGGATTCTTCGCCGAGTTGCACCGCCGGATCGATACGCCCGCGGTCTGTGAGCCGCGGCATGCCAGCTGGTTCGGGCCGGAGGCGGAGGGGCTGCTGCAGCGGCTGCGCGTCGCCCGCGTCGCCGCCGATCCCGTCCGGGCGCCCGGGGACGGGGAGCCGGGCGGATGGCAAGGGCTGGTCTATTACCGGCTGCACGGGTCGCCGCGGATCTACTATTCGGATTACGACGAGGCCGTGCTGGCCGGGATGCGGCGGCGGCTGCAGGCGCACCGGGCGGCGGGCGTGCCGGCCTGGTGCATCTTCGATAACACCGCCGCCTTCGCCGCCCTCGGCAACGCCCTTACCGTTGCGGGCCGCTAGCCGCATCGGCGACCAGGGGGCCGACGGGATTCGCCTCGGCCGGCCGGATCTCCTCCGCCTCCACCAGGTAGCGGTAGGGGCCGCGGACGGTGGCGTCGAAGGGCCAGCAGGTGGCCAGCACCAGGTTGCGGCCAGGCGCCCGCGGGTCGATGCCGGAGACGTCCCAGGTCGCCACCCGGGTGCCGGTCACCCGGAAGGTGACGCGGCGCCCGTCGCGGCGGGTGACGTCGATCTCGTCGCCCGGCTTGACGTCGCGCAGGATCCGGAAATGGGTGTCGCGATGGGCGGCGTAGACGGCGGTGCCGGGGTCGCCGGCCTCCGGCGTATCCTGGACATGGCCGGGGCCGAAGGCCAGGGCCTGGCCGCTGGCGCCGGCCAGGGCGATGGCGCTCTCGCCCAGCCGGGGCAGCTCGATCCGCGCCACCGGCCAGGTGTCGGCCCAGGGCCAGGGCTTCACCGCACGGCCGGTCGCCAGCGTCTCGGCGAAGGCGCGGTCCAGCAGCACCTGGGCCAGCTGTGCTTTGGCATGGATCCAGACGCCCTGGCCGGCCACCATCAGCCCGGCCAGGACGAGGAGGAGGGCCACGAGCCGGGACTTTGGTCGGCGCGGTCGCGGCAGGCGCTGCTCGCGGATCGGGTGCTGCCCGGCCAGGGGATGGGACAGCGGCAGAGTCTCGCTCATGCCCGGCCTCCCTTCGACCGTCGGCCGAAGGCGAGGACGGTCAGCCCGGCGAACAGCAGCAGCAGGCCGGCGATGATCCGCAGCTCGGCGTCGGTCGCGGTCTGCGGCAGCACCACTTCCTCGACCGGCACCGGCTTGTTCGCGGCGGCCGGGGTATCGGCGCGGGCGGCGGCGGGCAGCAGCAGAGCGGCCTCGCGGAACTCCGGCCGCGGCTTAGCCTTGAGCTTGCCGAACACGGTGTCGAAATCCCAGCCGGCGGGGAGATTGAGCGGGATGTCGTTGCGACTCAGCGTTGCCCCGTCCGGCCGGCGCGGCGTCCGGTCGACGGCAACCAGGCTGGTCAGCCGCGTCACCAGATGGTGCTGCAGCGCCAGTGACAGGATCCGCTGGTCGGCCTGCTCCGGGCCGATCTGGCCCAGGGTCTGCGCCACCTCGGCATCGGCGATCCTGCGCCGCGCCCACAGCTTGGACAGGCCTTCGCCCTTGGCCGCCTGCGCCACCGGCAGGGTGACGATCCAGGGCCGGTCGCCGATCATGCCCTTGACCTCGATCATGCCGGACAGCGCGGCCAGCTTCGCCGCCAGCACCACCGGCTCGCCGCGATACAGGTCGGGCAGCGTTTCCGGCGTCGCATCGGCACCGCCGGCGGAGAAGCTCGCCGACAGGTTGGTGACGACCGGGCTCTCCAGCTTCTCGAACAGGCTGCGCATGCGCTCCTCCACCTGGTCGGGCGCGCCGATCTGGGTGAAGGTGCCGCGGCCCAGCTCGGCGGCACGGCTCATCAGGAAGGTGTTGGGGGCGGAGCCGATGCCGACCATGAACACCCGCGACCGGCCGCGCATTCCGGCGATGGTGTCGAACAGCTGCTGCTCGTTGCCGATGGCGCCGTCGGTCAGGAACACCACCTGGCGCAGCCGCGATGCGCCGTCAGCCTCATTGTGCTCGGTGAGGGCAGCCTGCATCGCCGGCACCATCTCGGTGCCGCCCGACGCCTCCAGACCGGAGACGAAGGACTTCGCCCGGCCGACATGCTCGGCATCGGCCGGCACCACATCCGGGAACAGCACGTCCAGCGTGTCGTCGAACCGCACGACGTTGAAGCGGTCGGCGGAGGACAGGCGGCCGAGGGCGTAGAGCAGGCTGGACTTGGCCTGGTCCATCGAGGCGCCGCCCATCGACCCGGAATTGTCGATCACGAAGACGACGTCGCGCGGACGCTTGTCCTCGGCCTGCGCCAGCGCGGGCGGGGTGACGAAGGCCAGGACGTAGTCCTCGCCGGCGACCCGCTCGCGGAACAGCCCGACCGAGGGCGCCACGCCGGCCGCCGCGGTCCAGCTCAGCTCGAAGTCGCGATTGGCCGGGACCGGGCCCTTCATGGTGATGACGCGGCTGTCGGGGGCCTGGGTCTCGATGTCGACCGCATGGTTGGCGCTGACCACTTCGCCCAGCGGGAAGCCGGCCTGCAGCGTCACCGACAGGGTCACCGGGTTGACCGGCGCGTTCTCGCGCGGGTCCAGCACCGGCGGGGTGATGCGGTCGCGATCGGGCACGGGATCGGTGGTGGTCCGGCCCCAACCCTGGCCGGGCTGGAAGTCGACCGACTGGGCCACCGGCGCGGGGGTATAGCGCGGCGCCACCACCAGCGGCACCCGCAGCGAGAACCTGTCGCCCGACTGATGCACCGTCTCCTGGTACTCGATCCGGATCAGCACGGTCTCGCCCGGGCCGACATTGGCGACCGAGGTGGTGAACAGGTTCGGCCGCTCCTCCTCGACCAGCCCGGCGGTCTGGCCGGCCTGCTTCGCCGCCTGATAGGTGCGGCGGGCCTCCTCGCGGGCGGCGATGTCGCCGGTGATGACGCGGTCGCCGACCACCATCTTCAGCGTGTCGACCGCGCCGTCCTCCGGCAGCGGATAGACATAGACGGCCTCGACCCACTGGTCGGTCGGGTTCTGAAACACCTGGGTGACGCGGGCCCGCGCCGTCGGCCCGCTGACCGTCAGGTCGACATCGGTGCCGAGGCGCGGCGCCTCGACGTAACGACCCTTCTCATTGGCGCGGAACAGCAGCGCGCCGGACTGCATCTCGCCCGGCGTCACCAGCGCCGGCCCGGTCTCGGCCCGGGCGGCGCGTCCGCCGACCGCCAGGGTCAGCACCGCCAGCAGCAGAGAGAGCAGCAGCAAAGGTGCCGCATGCCCGAACCGGGACTGGAGCGCCGGCCACAGCCCCGCCGGCGTCTCCCTCGTCATGGACCTCATCGAACCCTCCGTGGACCTCGGCCGATCCCCATCGGCCTGGTTTTTTGTCGGTCCTGGGGGCGTTGTCCGGCCACGGTGATGATCCGGCTTGTTCCGCAGGCGGTGGCCGGGATAGGTCTTGCTGCGCACCGTCCTGTGCGGATCGGTGCGGATCTGTGCGGAGGAGGGCGCCTTGGTCGGCTTGTCGACGCACCCGGCGGACCACGAGCTGTCGGAGGAGCAGAGCCACGCCGTCGCCGGCCTGGTGCGGGAGGAGCTGGCGCGCCGCCGGATCTCCCGCCAGTTCCTGGCCGACCAGGCGAAGATCAGCCTGTCGACGCTGGAGAAGGCGCTGTCCGGCCGCCGGCCCTTCACCCTTGCGACGCTGATCCGGCTGGAGGAGGCGCTTACCGTCAAGCTGCGCCATCCGGAGGCAAAGCCGGCCGCCATTCCCGCCGCGCCGGTGCGGCCCGCCGCGCCGATCGGGGTGGCGCCGGAAGGGCTCGGCTCCTATTCCCGGCCGGCCGTGTCCTGGATCGAGGGGGTGTATCTGACGCTGCGGCCGTCCTTCGGCGACCGCCGCGCGATCTATGCCTACCGCACTGAGATCCGCTGGGACGACGCCGGGTCGCATCTCGCCTTCCATGAGGCCGACCGGGTCGATGCCGCCTTCACCCAGCACGGCTCCGTCTCAGTGCCGCACCAATCCGGACATATCTACCTGGTGACCAACACCCACGGGCAGTATCGCATGGCGGTGCTGGGCCGGCCGACCATCACCGGCGAGATGCACGGCATCCTGACCACGCTGCAGGCTGGGCCCGGATCGCAACTGACGCCGGTGGCGTCGCCGATCGTGCTGGTGCCGATGGCGGCGGCGGGCGCGCCGGTGTTCGGCCGCATCGTCGCCGACCATGCCTGCCACGCCGGCTACCGCGACATCCTGCGGCGCACAGTGGAGGAATCCTTCGCCCGCTTCCTGCCCCTGACGGATTGAGGTGGACTCATGCCGACTCGCCCAGGGCGGCGTGCCAGCGTCAGCGATAGCGCGTCGGGCCGGCGACCGCATCATGGTGGTGAAGCGCGGCCGCAATGTCGGCTTGCGGCTGATCAAGTCGACCAGCGAGAAAGAGGTGCTGGAGCTGATCGTCCAGGGAGAGCCGGAGACGATACAGGCTTGAGGACGGCTCAGGCCGCCGCGCGGCGGCCGAGCCAGAGGTCGAGGTCGGCCAGGGCGCGCTCGCTGTACAGGCTCTTGCGGTCGCGACCCTTGACCTTCTTCTGGCCCGGCTGCCGCTCCGGTACTTCGGGCGGCGGGAACAGGCCGAAATTGACGTTCATCGGCTGGAAGGTCTCGGCCTCGCCGCCGCCGGTGATGTGGCTCAGCAGGGCGCCCAGCGCGGTGGTCACGGGCGGCGGCACGATGGCTTGGCCCAGCCGCTCCGCCGCCGCCATGCGGCCGGCCAGCAGGCCGATCGCGGCGCTCTCGACGTAACCTTCCACGCCGGTGACCTGGCCGGCGAAGCGCAGCCGCGGCATCGCCTTCAGCCGCAGCGCCGGGTCCAGCACCCGCGGGCTGTTGATGAAGGTGTTGCGGTGCAACCCGCCCAGCCGCGCGAACTCGGCGTTCTGCAGGCCGGGGATCATGCGGAACACCCGCACCTGCTCGGCATATTTCATCTTGGTCTGGAAGCCGACCATGTTGAACAGCGTGCCCAGCGCATTGTCCTGGCGCAGCTGGACCACGGCCCAGGGCCGGCGGTCGCTGTGCGGGTTGGTCAGGCCGACCGGCTTCATCGGGCCGAAGCGCAGCGTCTCCGGCCCGCGCTCCGCCATCACCTCGATCGGCAGGCAGCCGTCGAAATACGGCGTGTCCTTCTCCCAGTCCTTGAACTCGGTCTTCGGCGCGGCCAGCAGCTCGGCGATGAAGGCCTCGTACTCCTCCTTCGACATCGGGCAGTTGATGTAGTCCTTGCCGGTGCCGCCCGGGCCGGGCTTGTCGTAGCGCGACTGGAACCAGGCCGTGCCGAAATCGATCGACTCGCGATGGATGATCGGGGCGATCGCGTCAAAAAAGGCCAGCTCGGCCTCGCCGGTCAGGCCGCGCACCGCCTCGGCCAGGGCCGGGGAGGTGAGGGGACCGGTGGCGACGATGACGCTGTCCCAGGCCTCCGGCGGCAGGCCGGCGACCTCGCCGCGCTCTACGGTGACCAGCGGGTGGTTCGCCAGCTCGGCGGTGACGCCGGCGGAGAAGCCGTCGCGGTCGACCGCCAGCGCGCCGCCGGCCGGCACCTTGTGGACGTCGGCATGGCGCAGGATCAGCGACCCGCAGCGCCGCATCTCCTCATGCAGCAGGCCGACCGCGTTGTGCATCGCGTCGTCGGAGCGGAAGGAGTTGGAGCAGACCAGTTCGGCGAAGCCGTCGGTGTGGTGCGCCTCGGTGCCGCGCACCGGGCGCATCTCGTGCAGCACCACCGGCACCCCGGCCGAAACCAGCTGCCAGGCGGCTTCGCTGCCGGCGAGGCCGGCGCCGATGACGTGGACGGGTGTGCTCATCAACCGATCTCCTGCGAAGGGCGTGACTGATACGCCGATCGTTCCGTCCAGGCAACGGGGCCAGGCAACGAGCCGGATCGGGCCGCCTTTGTCATGCCATGCTCCTGCATGTATCTAGAAGGTATGCGCATGGACGGGGAGGGGCATCGCATGGCGTCGGGATGGGCCTGGGTGCTGGCGGCGGCGCTGGCGTTTCCGCTCGCGGCCGCGGCGCAGGACGTGCCGGCGGGCGGCACCAACAATTCCTGCATCTTCGCCCATGACGGCGAATGCGACGAGGCCAACGGCACCTGCGCCGCCGGCACCGACAGCGCCGACTGCCGGCCGGACGCCGCGGCCGACCCGGCGAATACCTGCCGCTTCGCCTTCGACCGGCGCTGCGACGAGCCGGGCAAGGGCTCCGGCCTCTGCGCTGCCGGCAGCGACACGGCCGACTGCGCCGTGGTCGCGCCATCGCAAACGCCGGTCCAGACGGCGCCGCCGCAGGCGCCGGGTGACGACAGCTGTCCCTTCGCCCGGGACAATGAATGCGACGAGCCGATCGTCGGCTCGGGCGCCTGCGCCGCCGGGACCGACACCACCGACTGCAAGGCCAAGGGCAACTCGCCGGCCCCGGCTCCGGCGACGCCTGCCGCGCCCCCGGCCCCGACAGGGCCGGACAGCTGCCCCTTCGCCCGCGACGGCGAATGCGACGAGCCGGGCGTCGGCTCCGGCGCCTGCGCCGCCGGGACGGATACCACCGACTGCAAGGCCGTTCCGGCTCCCGCAGCGCCGGCTGCGCCGTCCTCCGGCGGCGACGACAGCTGCCAGTTCGCCCATGACGGCGAATGCGACGATCCGGGCCACGGCACCGGCCTATGCACCGCCGGGACGGATGCCACCGACTGCTCGGCCGCGGGTTCCGATGCCCCCGCAGCGGGCAAGGGCGGCGCCGAGGCCTGTCCCTTCATCGGCGACGGCGAGTGCGACGAGCCCGGCAAGGGCTCCGGCCTCTGCGTCGCCGGCAGCGATGCGGAGGATTGCCGGGGGAAGTGATCGCCGGTCAGGCCGGTTCGCAACGGGCTGCGGCCTTCTGGACGGTGGCGGCGGGATCGGCGGCGCGGCACAGTCCCGGCGCCACCCCGAACCGAGACGGATTTCATGCCCAAGCTCATCGACATCTCGATCCCGCTCGAGAACGACGTTCCGGCCGACCCGCCGTTCCAGAAGGTCGCGATCACCTATCGCGGCCATGACGAGACGGCGCGCGAGGTCGCCTTCGTGTTCCCGGGCCTGCAGCCGGACCAGCTGCCCGAGGGCAAGGGCTGGGCGGAGGAGCGGGTGGCGATCTCGACCCACAACGGCACCCATCTCGACGCACCCTGGCACTACCACCCGACGATGGATGGCGGGAAGCGCGCCATCACCATCGATGAGGTGCCGCTGGAATGGTGCTTCCAGCCCGGCGTGAAGCTGGACTTCCGGCATCTGCCCGACGGCCACATCGTCACTCCGGCCGAGATCGACGCCGAGCTGGAGCGGATCGGCCACACGCTGAAGCCGCTGGAGATCGTGCTGGTCAACACCAGCGCCGGCGCGCGCTACGGTCAGGCCGACTATGTCGACCGCGGCTGCGGCATGGGCCGCGACTCCACGCTGCACCTGCTGCAGCAGGGCGTGCGCGTGACCGGCACCGACGGCTGGAGCTGGGATGCGCCGTTCAGCCACACGGCGCGGCGGTTCAAGGAGACCGGCGATGCCTCGCTGATCTGGGAGGGCCACAAGGCCGGCCGCGACATCGGCTATTGCCACCTGGAGAAGCTGCACAATCTGGAGGCGCTGCCGGCCACCGGCTTCACCGTCAGCTGCTTTCCGGTGAAGATCCGAGCGGCTTCGGCCGGCTGGACGAGGGCGGTGGCGATTTTGCCGGACTGAGGCGATGCCCGGCGGCGCCGGCGTCAGGCCTGCGCCGCCACGAAGTCCCGGAACCAGCGCTGCGCCGGATGCGCCTCGTTCCGGCGATGCCAGGACAGAGCGAAGGGGATCGCGGGAAGATCGAGCGGCGGCGGCATCAGCTGCAGCGCGTCGGCCAGCCCCGAGGCTTCGACCACGCCCTGCATCAGCGTCGCGATCAGATCCGACCGCGCCACCACCGCCGGCGCCGCATACATCTGCGGCAGGGTCAGGCCCAGCCGGCGCGTGAGGCCGTGTTTCGCCAGAGCGGCGTCGACCGTGCCGAACTGTTCGTTCTCGGGCGAGACCAACAGGTGCGACAGCGCCAGGAAACCGTCGAGATCGAGAGGCCGTCCCGCCGCAGGGTGGTCGCGGCGCAGCACGCAGACGAAGCGTTCCTCGAACAAGGGGCGGGACAGGATGCGGCCGGTGGAGGGCACCGGCACGCCGATCGTCATATCCGCCGCCCCGGAATCGAGCATGCCGACGGCGTCGTCCCGCGCGGTGAAACCGCGCACCCGCAGCAGAATGCCGGGTGCTGCCTCCTGGAGCGCTGGCAGCAGGCGCGGCAGCAGAAGGAAGGCGGGGTGCTCCGACAGACCGAGAGTGACGGTCGCCGCCGAGGAGGCCGGATCGAAACCCTGGGTGAAGGCCAGCGTCTGCTGGATCTGCACCAGGGCGGCGGACAGGGGGGTGGCCAGGTCGAGCGCCCGCGGTGTCGGCTGCAGACCATCCGGACCCCGCACGAACAGCTCGTCCCGCAGCAGGGCGCGCAGCCGCGCAAGGGCGGCGCTCATCGCCGGCTGGGTCCGGCCGATCCGGGCGCCGGCGCGGGTCACGCTGCGCTCGGCCATCAGCGCGTCGAAGGCGACCAGCAGGTTCAGGTCGATGCCGTGAAGATCCATGGTGTGGATGTTCACACATATTGATCATTGATTTCAAATATGCGTCTCCGCGCCCCAGCTTCTGTCGGCCGGGCCATTCCCGGCCAACCGAATACGAGAGTGGAGACAAGATGAGCCAGCATCAGACCGGTCCGGCGACGGGACTGACCGCGGCGGAGCGGCGCGCGATCGAGACCTTGTACCGCGCCTTTTCCGACCACGATCCCGACCTGCTGGACGCCGCGGTCACGGCCGACTGGCAGGACATCCCGCCGGCACCGGGCCAGGAGCCGGGGCCCGACGGGCTGAAGCCGATGGTCCGGGCCTTCCTGCAGGCCTTTCCGGATCTCGACGTGTCGATCGAGGACGTTTTCGGCCAGGACGGTCGGGCCGGGGTGCGGGCGCAGATCACGGGGACCCATCGTGGCGAATGGTTCGGCATCGCGCCGACCGGCCGGCGGGTGACGGTGGCGCTGCACGAATTCCATCACTTCCGGGACGGCCGGATCAGCCATACCTGGCATCTCGAGGACTGGTTCGGGATGCTGCAGCAGGTCGGCGCGTGGCCGCCGGTGGCGTCCGAGGCGGAGGCCGGGCGATGAAGGCGGCCCGCATCCATGCCTATGGCGGCCTCTCCGGCGTCGTGATCGAGGACGTGCCGGTGCCGGAGGTCGGGCCCGACGAGGTGCTGATCCGGGTGACGGCGGCCAGCCTCAACCCGTTGGACCTGAAGCTGATTGGCGGCGGGCTGGACGCCCATTTCCCGCTGGCCTTCCCCTACACGCTGGGCAGCGACCTTGCGGGCACGGTCGAACGGGCCGGCCCGCTCGCGGCGCGGTGGCGGCCGGGAGACGCCGTGATCGCCCGGCCGGATCCGGTGCGCGGCGGCGCCTTCGCCGAATTCGCCGTCGTGTCCGCGACGCAGATCGCGGCCGCGCCGGTCGCCGTGCCCGCGGGCMCGGCCGCGGGCCTTCCGACAACCGCCGGTACGGCCTGGCAGGCGCTGTTCGAAACCGCCCGCCTGACCGCCGGCCAGACGGTTTTGGTGCACGCCGGCGCGGGCGGGGTCGGCAGCGCCGCCGTGCAGCTGGCGCGGGTGGCGGGTGCCAGGGTCATCGCCACCGCCTCGGCGGGCAAGACGGAGCTGGTGCGACGGCTGGGGGCGGACCAGGTGATCGACTATCGGAGTGAGGACTTCGCCGCGGCGGTCCGTGATGTCGACGTCGTCCTCGACACCATCGGCGGCGAGATCCAGCAGCGCTCCTTCGCCGTGTTGCGGCCGGGCGGGGTGCTGGCCAGCATCGTGTCGCCGCCGGACGAGGGCCTGGCAAAGGCGCATGGCGTCGCCGCGGCCTTCGTGTTCCATCGGACCGACGCGACGCGGCTCGCCCTGGCCGCAGCGCTGTGCGACGCGGGATCGCTGACCGTGGTGGTCGACCGGGAGCTGCCGCTCACGGCGCTGGGGGCGGCGCTCGACCACCTCGCCGCCGGGCACGCCTGCGGCAAGGTGCTGCTGCGGCCGGCCTGACCGGAGCTATCCCGGCAGCAGGCTGCGCATCGCCGCGGCGGTGGTGATGGCCGCGGCGACGTCCTGGTCATCGTCCCCGTCCTCGACATGCCACAGGGCGGAGAGGACGGCCTGGGCGAAGGCCCAGCGCAGGATGCGCGCCTCGGGCAGGCCCAGCGTTTCGGCCAGGATCCGCACCCGGCGGACGATGTCTCTGGGATCGTTGTACAGGTCCTCGGCGCCGCCGGGATTGCGCAGGCCGGCGCCGGTTTCATAGGCCAGCTCGCCGATCACGCCCTTGGGGTCGATCACCAGCCAGCCGCGGTCGCCGCCATCCAGCACGTTCTCGTGATGCAGGTCGCCATGCAGGAGGAAGCGTCGTCCCTGGCTGGCGCAGAGATCCATGTATTCCGTCTCGGCGCGATCGAGCAGCGCGGGGGGAATCGCGGCATGCGGCGCGCCGGCGCGGTAGCGGGCGAAGGCACGGCCCCAATCCTCCACCGTCGGCCAGGGGCCGGGCGGCGGGTCGTCCCGGTGCAGATCCGCCATCACGCCGCAAAGGATGCGGACGGCCTCGTCGTCGCGGCCGGCCAGCACGGTCTCGGTCAGCTCCGTGCCCGGCAGCGCCCGCTCCAGCAGCATGGCGTTCTGCTCGTGCCCCAGCAGGCGGACGGCGCTGCGGCCCCGGTAATGCGCCAGCATCACGGGGCCCAGCATCTCGTCGCTGTTCGGCTTCAGCACCTTCAGCACCGCCCGGCTGTCGCCACGGCGGACAAAGGCGACATGGGCGCCGTTACGCTCGATCGTCTCGCCGTCGGGCTCCAGCTCCCAGCGGTCGAGCCACAGCTCGATCGGGGGCGACGTACCGAGGCGGCGCCGTGAAGATAGGTCGACATCGCGTGATGTCATCGCGTGAATGGCCCCGTGTCTAGCACCGGAACGAACTCTCCTGCCGGCCGATTATGCTTGCCGAATATGCCCGGTGCAGCCCTGTCCTGGCGCTGCCGATGCTGCACAAGGAACGGTCCGAAATGGCACGGACGGCGGGGCCGTCCAGGCAGCGACTGCGCCATCGAGATGGGTTCCCGGGTGCGAAGCGGTCGCCAGCACATCGCCGCCAGCGACACAGTTCGCGGGGGCCGCTACCGACCATGAGTTGTGATTCCACCCGTGATTCACATGAGCCTGTACCCCGTGCGGGGTGGGGTGCTGGATATTGGTCTGACCGTGTTTGTTTCCGGGGCCGAATGAATATATCAAGCGGGTATATCCGGTCGGGCGATGCGGCGGCACGCTGAGCCCTCCCATATCGGCCCCATGGTGCGGTGCGATGATCACGCGGAGGTCGGTTGGGAGGCTGGGTTGACCCAGTTCGTGATATCCCGCGTCTCCGGTTAGCAGCCAGCCCCTCGAGGAAGCTGTGTCACATACGACACAAGAGATTCCGGATCCGTTTCTGTTTCTACTCGGTCCTGTGCAACGGGCAAGGTCGAGGTTCTGTCTAATCCCTATGGGTACCGATATCGTCGACGGTGTCGATCCCCAAACGAGAATTGCCCCACCTCCGCTCAAAATTCGAGATGCAAACGTGGTATGTTTCGGAGTAATGGTTTGGCGTGGGACAATCCATGTTCGGCGTGATGCCGCGGGGTCTGAGGTCTCGCCCGCCCAATGATCGCTGTCCCAATGAGACAATACTATCGGCGGATTGGCTCTCCAACAGAATCGAAGTGGTATCGGGCGAGTTCCTGCGTTTCTATAAACCCCACAGCCGAGATCAAAAAAAAGCTGGGTATCTTCCGACGCATCAGCCAGCGCGTTCGCTGACCCTTGGCCGACGTCGAGCGCCAAGAGAAATTCCAGCTGCTGTAGGTTGCTGAGAACAGAGTGGATGGAATTTACAGACGCATCTGGCCATGTCTTCATATCAAAGACGGCACTCAACGCCGTACTCATGGCTCTTTCGACAGTAATGTCAATGAGGTGGGCTGGAACAGGTGCGGCGAACAAACCTCCGAAGATGTCAACCTCAAAAGTGCCCGCAGGAGCAAGTGTGATTTTGACCCAGTCTTCTTCCGCCAAGCTGATCAGGTGATCGAAGAACCTATCGCCGGGACGAGAGGTGACTTCGATCCGATAGATCGGTGCAGTGGCAAACGGATCGGGACGCCGCCTGCCGATACGGGGCCGGGACATGCTTTGCCAGAACCGACGTTGGCGTCGCTCAATGCGTTTGACGTTGCTAAGGTCGAAAGTGGCGCTGGGAGCAAATTGTGGCCAATTGACGTCGACGACATCAAATGCGAACACCGCCTCAGGYGCACCGGAAGGATTGAGAGGCTCTGTCTGATCCAGCCGGCCGTAGGATGTAATTGGGAATTCGCTCCAGCCGTTACCTTCCTGGGAAAATATCTTATTCATGACAACCCTGCCTTATTTCATATGAGTAGGACGCTGTCCCAATAAATCGGGAAAATGTTGACATTAAATCGCAGCACGCGACCACGCTCGACGTGGGCGTCTATCGTTCGGGTTCTGCTCCCTGCAGCATAGGCCAACAGGCCGCAAACTTAAAAGTATTCCGAATTCGGAACTGTCGCCGGCGTCCAGTCCAGCATCGCTTCCAGCACCCGGCGCAGCACCGCCTGCAGCGGCTTGGCCCGGTCCGCCTGATAGGTGAAGGGCGGGTCCTCATCCATGTAGTGGCGCTGCGCCAGCTCCATCTGCAGCGCGTGCACGTTCTGGTCCGGCCGGCCGTAATGGCGGGTGATGATGCCGCCCTTGAACCGGCCGTCGACGACATGGGTGAAGCCCTCGGCCGTACGGCAGATCTCCGCGATCCGGTCCTTCAGGGCCGGCGCCGCCGTGGTGCCGCCGTTGCTGCCGAGGTTGAGGTCGGGCAGCAGCCCGTCGAACAGCCGCGGCACGACCGACCGGATCGAATGCGCGTCATAGAGCAGGGCATAGCCATGCTGCGCCTTGATGCGCTCCAGCTCCGCCGCCAGCGCGGCGTGATAGGGCTTCCACACCGTCTCCACCCGACCGGCGATCTCGGCCGCATCCGGTTCCTCGCCCGGCCGGTACAGCGGTCGGCCGTCGAAGTCGATGGTCGAGCACAGGCCGGTGGTGGCCTGGCCGGGATAAAGGCTCTGGTCGTCCGCAGGGCGGTTCAGGTCGATGACGTAGCGCGACTGCGCCGCCTGGATGATGCTGACGCCCAGCCCTTCGGCGAAGTCGTAGAGCCGGTCGAGATGCCAGTCGGTGTCGCGCAGCAGCTGCCCTTCCGGCGTGAGCCTGGCCCGGATCGCCTCCGGCACGCCGGTGCCGACATGCGGGATGCTCAGCAGCAAAGGCGCGGTGCCCCGGTGCAGGCGGAAGGCGTCCATCACGCGGCCTCCTTCGCGGCGCTCGGCAGCAGGCCCGCGGCATAGGCCAGGAAGGTGCCGGCCTGGACCAGCCCCTTCGCCGCCTCGATGTCGGGGGCGAAGAAGCGGTCCTCATCCCATTTCCGCACCTTGGCCCGGAGGACGGTTATCGCCGCCTCGATCGGCTCGGCGCTGCGCAGCGGTCGGTGGAAGTCGATGCCCTGGGCCGCGGCCAGCAGCTCGACGCCGACGATCACCGCGGTGTTCTCGGCCATCTCGCCCAGGCGCCGGGCGGCATGGGTCGCCATCGACACATGGTCTTCCTGGTTGGCCGAGGTCGGCAGGCTGTCGACCGAACTTGGATGCGCCAGGCTCTTGTTCTCGCTGGCCAAAGCGGCCGCGGTGACATGGGCGATCATGAAGCCGGAATTCACCCCCGGATCGGACACCAGGAAGGGCGGCAGGCCGGACAGATTGGAGTCGGTCAGCAGCGCGATGCGCCGCTCCGACATCGCGCCGATCTCGGCGATCGCCAGAGCCAGGTTGTCGGCGGCGAAGGCCACCGGCTCGGCATGGAAGTTGCCGCCGGAGATGACGTCGCCGGTTTCCGGGAACACCAGCGGGTTGTCGGAGACGGCGTTGGCCTCGATCTCCAGCACCTTCGCGGCGTGGCGGATCTGGTCGAGGCAGGCGCCCATCACCTGCGGCTGGCAGCGCAGGGAGTAGGGGTCCTGCACCCGGTCGTCGTTCTCGACATGCGAGGCGCGGATGGCGCTGTGCTCAAGCAGGCCGCGCAGCACCGCCGCCACCTCGATTTGGCCCGGCTGGCCGCGCCACTCATGGATCCGCGCGTCGAACGGCGCGTCGGAGGCGCGGGCGGCGTCGACCGACATGGCCCCGGCGACCAAGCCGGCGGCGAACACCTCCTCCGCCGCGAACAGGCCGAACAGCGCCAGGGCGGTGGAGACCTGGGTGCCGTTCAGCAGGGCCAGGCCCTCCTTCGGCGCCAGGGTCAGCGGCTTAAGGCCGATCTGGCGCAGCGCGTCGGCGGCCGGCCAGCGCTTGCCCTTGAGCCGGATCTCGCCTTCGCCGAGCAGCGCCGCCGACATGTGGGCGAGGGGGGCGAGGTCGCCCGACGCGCCGACCGAGCCCTTGGCCGGGATGCAGGGATAGGCGCGGGCGTCGAGCAGCGCCTGCAGCGCCTCGATCACCACCCAGCGCACGCCGGACCGGCCGCGGGCCAGGCCGTTGAGCTTGAGTGCAAGGATCAGCCGGACGATGGCGTCGTCGAGCAGCGGGCCGGTGCCGGTGGCGTGCGACAGCACCAGGTTGGTCTGCAGCTGCTCCAGCCGGTCGGTCGGGATCCGGGTCTGGGCCAGCTTGCCGAAGCCGGTGTTGACGCCGTAGGCGGTGCGGTTCTCGTCGACGATCGCGGCGACGGTGGCGGCGCCGGCCTCGATCTCCGGCCGGCAGGCGGGGTCGAGGCGCACGGGGGCGTCGGTGCGGGCGATGGCGCGGAGCTGCGGCAGCGCCAGGCGGCCGGCGGTGAAGGTGACCTCAGCCACGAATGTCCTCCAGCATCGGCAGCTTCATGCCCTGTTCGCGGGCACAGTCGCGGGCGATCTCGTAGCCCGCATCGGCATGGCGCATGACGCCGGTTCCCGGATCGTTGGTCAACACCCGCTCCAGCCGCCGCGCCGCCTCTTCCGTGCCGTCGGCGACGATCACCATGCCGGCATGCTGGCTGTAGCCCATGCCGACGCCGCCGCCATGGTGCAGGCTGACCCAGGTGGCGCCCGACGCGGTGTTCAGCAAAGCGTTCAGGAGCGGCCAATCGGACACGGCGTCGGAGCCGTCCTGCATCGCCTCGGTCTCGCGGTTCGGGCTGGCGACCGAGCCGGAGTCGAGGTGGTCGCGGCCGATCACGATCGGCGCCTTCAGCTCGCCCTTGGCCACCATCTCGTTGAAGGCGAGGCCGAGCCGGTGGCGCTGGCCGAGGCCGACCCAGCAGATCCGCGCCGGCAGGCCCTGGAAGGCGATGCGCTCGCGCGCCATGTCCAGCCAGTTGTGCAGGTGAGCGTCGTCCGGGATCAGCTCCTTCACCTTCTGATCGGTCTTGTAGATATCCTCCGGGTCGCCGGACAGGGCGGCCCAGCGGAACGGGCCGATGCCGCGGCAGAACAGCGGCCGGATATAGGCCGGGACGAAGCCCGGAAAATCGAAGGCGTTGTCGACGCCGACATCCTGCGCCATCTGGCGGATGTTGTTGCCGTAGTCGAGGGTCGGGATGCCCATGGCGTGGAACTCCAGCATCGCCCGGACATGCGCGGCCATGCTCTCCTTCGCCGCGCGGACCACGCCCTCGGGGTCGGTCAGGCGGCGGGATTCGGCCTCGGCCCATGTCCAGCCCGCCGGCAGGTAGCCGTTCAGCGGGTCATGCGCAGAGGTCTGGTCGGTCACCGCGTCCGGGCGCCAGGCCGGCTCGCTTTTCGCGCGGCGCACGATCTCCGGGAAGATCTCGGCGGCGTTGCCGAGCAGGCCGACCGAGACGGCGTGACCTCGGGCCTTCGCCTCGTTCACGATCGCCATCGCCTCGTCCAGCGTGTCGGCCTTGCGGTCGACATAGCGGGTGGCGAGGCGGCGCTCGATCCGGCTGGCCTGGCACTCGACCGCGATCATCGAGGCACCGGCCATGGTCGCGGCCAGCGGCTGCGCGCCGCCCATGCCCCCCAGCCCGCCGGTCAGCACCCAGCGGCCTTTCAGCTCGCCACCATAGTGCTGGCGGCCGACCTCGGCGAAGGTCTCGTAGGTGCCCTGGACGATGCCCTGGCTGCCGATATAGATCCAGGAGCCGGCCGTCATCTGGCCGTACATCATCAGGCCCTTGGCCTCGAGCTCGCGGAAATGCTCCCAGGTCGCCCAGTGCGGCACCAGGTTGGAATTGGCGATCAGCACCCGCGGCGCGTCGGTGTGGGTGCGGAACACGCCGACCGGCTTGCCGGACTGGACCAGCAGCGTCTCGTCCGGCGCCAGATCCTTCAGGGTGCGGACGATGGTGTCGAAGGACTGCCAGTCGCGGGCCGCCTTGCCGATGCCGCCATAGACCACCAGCTCGTCCGGGTTCTCGGCCACGTCGGGGTCGAGGTTGTTCATCAGCATCCGCATCGCGGCCTCGGTCTGCCAGGTGCGGCAGCTCAGCTCCGGCCCGTGCGGCGCCCGGATGACGTGGCGGTTGGTGGCGGTCGTCACGGCAAGGCCTCCCTCTAAATGGCGCTGGCGTAGAATTGGTATAGGGTTGTATATACAACCTGTGACGGGCCGACAAGGGCCAGAGAGGATGCCGGCGAAATCGTGATGGAGCCCCTGACGCTGCTGGACGAGCCGCAGCCGCTGTACCGCCGCGTGAAGGCGATGATCCTGCGCTCGATCGAGGCCGGGGAGTGGCCGGAGCACGGGCGCGTGCCGTCGGAGAACGAGCTGGTGAAGTCGCTCGGCATCAGCCGGATGACGATCCACCGGGCGCTGCGCGAGCTGACCGAGGCCGGGGTGCTGGTGCGGGTGCAGGGGGTCGGCACCTTCGTCGCCGGGGCCAAGCCCGAGGCGCCGCTGATGGAGATCCGCAGCATCGCCGACGATGTGCGCGCCCGCGGCCACGCCCACAGCGCCACCGTGGTGCTGCTGCGATCGGAGACGGCGACGGCGGAGACGGCGGTGCGGCTGGAGGTTCCGGAGGGTGCCGCCATCGCCCATTCGGTGCTGATCCATCACGAGGATCGCGTGCCGATCCTGCTGGAGGACCGGCTGGTGCGGCTCGACTCGGCGCCGCATTACCTGGCGCAGGACTTCACCCGGATCACGCCGCATGACTACCTGATGCAGGCGGCGCCGATGCCGGATGGCGAGCATGTGGTCGAGGCGGTGCTGGCCGAGCCGTGGGAGCGCGAGCACCTCAGGATCGGCCGGCACGAGCCCTGCCTGCTGGTGCATCGCCGCACCTGGGCGGCGGGCCGGCTGGTCAGCGTCGCCCGGCTGCTGTTTCCCGGCTCGCGCTACCGCATCGGCGGGCGGTTCACGAGCAGGYCCTCGGCCGGCTGACGGCGTTCGATCTCGCGGTCGAGCCGGGCGGCGAGGGCGTCGCTGATCCCGGTCATCGGCAGGCGCAGCTCCGGGCTGCCGATCAGGCCGATGCGCCACAGCCAGTGCTTGATCGGCGCCGGGCTCGGCTCGGCGAACAGCAGCCGCGGCAGCTCGGACAGGTCCCGCCAGGCGGCGAGGGCGCCCGGCTGGTCGCCGGCCAGCAGCCGGGTGCGGATCGCGGCGAAGGAAGCGGTCTCGACATGGGCCGAGGCCAGGATGCCACCGTCGGCACCCTGGATCAGGGCGGTGTAGAACAGCGCGTCCTCGCCGGTGAGCACCGAGAACCCGGCCGGCCGGTCGCGCAGCAGCTCGAAGGACTGGCGGGTATCGGCGCAGCAATCCTTGACCCCGACGATGTTCGGCCGCCCGGCCAGGCGCAGCATGGCCTCGTTGCCCAGGTTGACGCCGGTCCGGTAGGGGATGTTGTAGATCAGGATCGGCCGGTCGGTCGCGCCGGCCAGGGCGGAGAAGTGGCGCTCGAGCCCCTCCTGCGACGGGCGGACGTAGTAGGGGCAGGCGATCAGATATCCGTCGACCGGCCAGGCGGCGGTGCGGGCGAGATCCTTCACCAGCTTGCGCGTGTCGCTGCCGGAAAGGCCGAGATACAGCGGCAGCGGGCACGCCTCGGCCGCGACTGCGACCACGCGCTCGGTCTCCTCGGTGTCCAAGGTCATCCCCTCGCCGGTGGTGGCGGCGAGGATCAGGCCGTCGACCGCGCCGGCGGCGTAGTGGCGGACCAGCCGGCGCAGCGAGGCCTCGTCGAGCGCGCCGTCGCGGAACGGGGTGATCAGCGGCAGCCAGAGGCCAGCTGGAGTGAGAAGGGGCGGGGCGGGAAGAGGCATGGGTCGTCTCCTGTGAGGCCGGAGACGGGGATGGCGCAGAGACGACAAGACCCCGTCCGAACCGGCGGGGTCTGGTGGATCCTGAAGCGCGCGGCGGGTTACCGCGGGCAGTGATCTCCGGTCCCCGCGAGCGGGGCTTTTTTGGCTTTCGCGAAGAGGGTGCGGCCGGAGGTCATGGCGGGACAGTGGCCTGCGGCTCGCAAAGCTGTCAAGCCGGTGAGAAGCGCTGAGCCAGACCGGGCTTCCCCAATTGAGGCATATGTTATGCGCCGCCTTGATGCTACCTTCAGCACAGTTGCCCAAAAGATTTAAGACAAAGGCAATCTTTCTAGTCACGGCCCATGCCGCTATCGGCGGCGCTACGGCCAAGCTGCGGCGACCTTCCGGTCACCAGAGCAGACGCTGTGGTCGACACTCTTCGAAGTAAAGGGGCTTTCCATGGCAAATTTGGTCGTCAACGCAACGAACGGCATCAACAACGCAGGGTTTTCGATCGCAGCGATGCAGGCGCTCGCTTTCGACAATCCGCAGATCGCGGAGTTCGCCCCGACCTTCGTCAAGGTGAACTTCAACGACGGGCTGTCGGTCGAGGTGACCGGCTCCGGGTTCGGCTTCGACCTCAGCGGCGTGACCGGAACCGCGACCAAGCTGGTGCTGCTGCAGGCCGGCAGCCCGGCCGTCACCCTGTCCGGCTTCTCGATCGCGGCCTCGACCGTCTACGACGCGGTGCAGGCGGGCGACTATCAGACGCTGGCCGCAACCATGTTCAGCGGTGCCGACACCATGACCGGATCGCAGCAGGCCGACACGCTGCTGGGGCTCGGCGGCGACGATATCCTCTCCGGCCTCGGCGGCAATGATAGCCTGCTGGGTGGCGACGGCAACGACGTCCTCCGCGGCGGCGCCGGGGCGGATCTGCTCGACGGCGGCGCCGGCACCGACACCGCGAGCTATTACGAGACCAGCACCGTCATCACGGTCAACCTGACGACCGGCACCGGCACCGGCGGCGTCGCCCAGGGCGACGTGCTGATCTCGATCGAGAACATCACCGGCGGCCAGGGCACCGACACGCTGACGGGCAATGCCGGCGCCAATGTGCTGCAGGGCTGGAACGGCAACGACCTGCTCACCGGGGCCGGCGGCAAGGACACGCTCACCGGCGGTCTCGGGGCCGACCGCTTCATCTATGCCAGCACGGCGGACAGCGTGGTCGGCGCCAATGCCGACCGGATCGCCGATTTCGTCCGGCCCCAGGGCGACAAGATCGACCTGTCGGCGATCGACGCCAACACCCTCGTCGCCGGCAACCAGGCGTTCAGCTTCATCGGCAACGGCCTGTACACCGGCGTCGCCGGGCAGCTGCGCTTCGCCTTCACCCAGCCCGGGGTCACCACCATCGCCGGCGACGTCAACGGCGACGGGGTCTCGGACTTCCACATCAGCCTGTCCGGCCTCATCGGCATGCTGGGCACCGACTTCGTGCTCTGACGGAGGGCGGACGGCGCCCGCAGCCGGGTCTCGGCGGGGGCGAGGTCGAACGGGACCTCGCCTTCGCGGCCGATCGGCCGGTCGGCCCTCCCATTTGAGGGATGTGGCCTGCGTGGTCCTAGGGATACAGTCGGAACAGCCGCTCAACCGATTTTGAGACAAAGCGATTCGACCGATTGCGGGTCGGATCGGTATCCGGCGGGGCGCTGTCAACGACACTCTCGGGAACAGGGGCACTTCATGGCGAATTTGGTGGTCAACGCGCCGAACGGCATCAGCGGCGCAGGGTTTTCGATCGCGGCGATGCAGGCGCTCGATTTCGACAGTCCGGTGGTCGCGACCTTCACCCCGACCTTCGTCAAGGTGAACTTCGACGCCGGGCTGTCGGTCGAGGTGACCGGCACCGGAATGGGCGTCGGCCTCGGCGGCGTCACCGGGACGGCGACCCAGCTGGTGCTGCTGCAGGCCGGCAGCCCGGCCGTCACCCTGTCCGGCTTCTCGCTCGCGGCGTCGACCGTCTACAACGCGGTGCAGTCGGGCGATTATCAGGCGCTGGCCGCGACCATGTTCGGTGGCGCCGACACCATGACCGGCTCGCAGCAGACCGACACGCTGGCGGGTCTCGGCGGAAACGACACCCTCTCCGGTCTCGGCGGCAACGACGTTCTCCTTGGCGGCGACGGCAACGACGTGCTCCGCGGCGGCGCCGGGGCGGATACGCTCAACGGCGGCAACGGGACCGACACCGCCAGCTACTACACCAGCGGCATCGGGGTCACGATCAATCTCGAGACCGGCAGGGGCAGCGGCGGCGAGGCGCAGGGCGACCTCCTGAGCGGGATCGAGAACGTCTCGGGCAGCCAGAGCTGGGACAGCATCATCGGCACCACCGGCGCCAATGTGCTGCAGGGCTGGAACGGCAACGACCTCCTCCTCGGCGGCCGTGGCGCAGACACGCTGAGCGGCGGCGCCGGGGCCGACACCTTCATCTATGCCGGCACGATCCACAGCCTGGTCGGGGCCGGGGCCGACCGGATCACCGACTTCAGCCATGCCCAGGGCGACAAGATCGACCTGGGGCAGATCGACGCCAACACCCTCGTCGCCGGCAACCAGGCGTTCAGCTTCATCGGCAACGGCCTGTACACCGGCGTCGCCGGGCAGCTGCGCTACGCCTTCGCCCAACCCGGGGTCACCACCATCGCCGGCGACGTCAACGGCGACGGGGTCTCGGACTTCCACATCAACCTGACCGGCGTCATCGGCGTGGTGGCCGGCGACTTCGTGCTCTAGCGGAGGGCTGCCGGCTCCCACGCCCGCAGCCAGGTCTCGATCGGGGCGAGGTCGAACGGGACCTCGCCCTCGCGGCCGATCGGCAGGAGGGGGCGGATCGCGCGCCAGGGATCGCGCAGGCCGAGGCCGAGCCCGTCGACGGGCAGGTCGCGGCGGGCGATCGCCCACACCGCCACCGCGGCCTCCACCGTCACCGCGGTCCAGGCGGCGTCGAGCTGGCGCTCGGTCTCCTCGACCGCGAAGGGCGCCATGCCGCCGACATCCTCGACCCCATCGCAGACCTGGCCGCGATACTGCAGCGCCACCGGCTGGGCGGCGATGCGGGCGGCCGCGACCTTGGCCGCGGCGATGTGGCCGAGATTGAGGAACTGCACCCCGCCGGCCGCGCCGGACTCGGCCGCCAGCCCGGCGGGCAGGCCGCTGAAGGACGGCCATTGCAGCTTGTGCACCCGCTCGCCCGAGGCCTCGATCGCCTTGGCGATGGCGAGGCGCAGCGCGTCGAGCGCCACCGCCAGCAGCGTCGTCTCCATGCTGCCGTGAGACACGGCGGCGCCGGTGGCGCGGTCGACCAGCGGGTTGTCGGCGACGGCGTTCAACGCGCCCTCCCACGCCTCCCAGGCCCAGGCCAAGGCGGTGCGGGCGGCGCCGTGGATCTGCGGCGCGCAGCGCAGGCTCAGCGGGTCCTGCAGCAGGCGCGGGGCGCCGGGCTGCCACAGCGCGCTGTCGGCCAGCAGGCGGCGCAGGGCCTGGCCGGAGGCGGCATGGCCGGCCTGGGGATGGGCGCGCTCCACCGTCTCCGACCAGGCGCCGGGATGGCCGCGGAAGCCCTCCAGAGACATCGCTGCGGCGAGGTCGAGCGCGTCGAGCAGCCGCTTCACCTCGGCCAGGGCCAGGGCGCCGGCGGCGAGGGTGAGGGCGTTGCTGTTGAGCAGCGACATCGCCTCCTTCGCCGCCAGCCCGTCGAGCGGCGGCACGGAGGCGAGCCCGTCCAGCGCCAGACCGTCGGAGGCGCGGCCGACCAGCGGCAAAGCGAGCTGCGACAGCGCCACGATGTCGGAGGCGCCGACCGAGCTGCCGGTGCGGACATCGGGCGCCACGCCGGCATTGGCGCGGGCCAGCTGCGCCGCGCACAGGGCAGGGCGGACGCCGGACCAGCCGCGGGCCCAGCCGTTCAGCTGCACCGCCAGCGCCGCGCGGATCACGGCGGCGGGCGCGCGGCGGCCGGGGGCGCGGGTGGCGTGGCCGGTCAGCACCGCGAGGTTGAAGGCGGCGTCGCGGCGCGGGTCGACGGCGAAATCCTTCTGCGAGCCGAAGCCGGTGGTGATGCCATAGGCCGGCACCCCGGCCTCGACGATGCGGTCGACCACGGCGCGCGCCTCGCCGATGCGGTCCCAGGCGGCGTCGGACAGGGCCAGCCGAGTGGCGCCGGCGGCGAGGCGGGCCAGGGCCGCGATGCCGAGGCTGTCGCCGTCGAGGGTCAGGACGGCCGTGTCGGCCGCGGGCATGTGGCTCATGATTCGGGGGGCTCGCTTCGTCTCGATGCGAGAGGTAGGGCAGGGCGGCCCGCCCCGCCGCCAGCCGAACGCCGCCCGCTGTCCCGCCAGCGACAGGGGAGGGATGCCCAGCCTTCCGAGGAACCCCTTTGCCGTCATCCCGGGCGCAGCGCAGCACGAAGTGGTGCGCTGCAGAACCGGGATCTCTTCC
>NZ_JBFRCU010000102.1:0-24838 GCF_052113205.1 Inquilinus sp. YAF38
GGGCGGACATGCCCTGGGCCTGGAAGCCCATGGCCAGCGCCTCGGCGACATGGGCCAGGCGGGACAGCGTCGCGAGGTCGGCCTCGTCCGTGGCCGGCGAAGCGGCGGAGGGATTCCTGAACCTGGTGGTGCCATCGACCATTCCTGAATTAGAACAAAACAGGAACTAATAGTCAAGCGAAACCGCATCTGCCGCCGGATCGTCATTGCCGGCCGGCGCAGCGATCGGCCCCGTCGCGGGCGGGAGCGGCGGTCAGGCGCCGGGAACCACCGGCACCAGCCCGTAGCGCAGCATGACCTCCTTCATCCGTGCCGGGTCGGGCGCGCCGCCGACGGCCAGGGCGGCGACCTCGCGGAAATAGGCGGGGCCGAGCATGCCGGGGGTGAGGACGGCGAGGCAGACCGCCGGCTCCTGCGTGTCGTTGCGGAAGCCGTGCACGATGCCGCGGCGGATAAAGACCGAGTCGCCGGGCCCGACCGGCATGTCGTGGCCGTCGACCTGGAAGGTCAGGGTGCCGGCCAGGCCATAGGCCACCTCGTCCCAGCTCTCATGGTAGTGCGRCACCGGCATCCGGGCGTTCGGCTGCACCGTCATCCGGAACATGTCGAGGCTGTCCGCGGTGTCGTCCTTGCTGTGCAGGAACTCCAGCGCCAGCCCGCCCATCCTGATCGTCTCCATCGTGTCCTCCCTGGGGGCTTGTTCGTGCCCACCTCCTGGAAGGGTGAGCCATCCCGACCGCGGCGGCAATGGCCGGGTCCGCCTGGCGCATGCCGGCATGCCGCGGGAGCATTGGCCGGGCGAGCACCGGGCCGATACGGTCGGTTACGCTTGTAGCAATCGTCCATCCATCCAGGGGGCTCGAATGGCAGACGACCAGGCAGTGGCCGAATTGCGGAAGCAGGTCGAGGCGCTGGAACACAGGGTCAAGGTCGTGGAGGGCCGGGCCCAGGCGGTCTACGGGATCGCCGCCGACCTGAAGAAGGAGTTCAAGGGGCTGGGCGACACGGTGACGACGGTCCAGAAGAGCGTTTCCGAGACGGGGAAGGCGTTCAAGGGCCTGCAGACCCAGGTCAAGACCGTCGGG
The DNA here is from genome assembly GCF_052113205.1 of Inquilinus sp. YAF38. Lineage (NCBI taxonomy): Bacteria > Pseudomonadati > Pseudomonadota > Alphaproteobacteria > Rhodospirillales > Rhodospirillaceae > Inquilinus > Inquilinus sp. YAF38. The sequence continues at coordinate 1,086 of NZ_JBFRCU010000102.1, forward strand.
TCGACCGTCAAGTCGCTCGGCAAACCCAGCGACTTCAAGAAGCTGCTGAAGGGGCGCTGAACAGGCCGGGGGTATGGCCCCTCCCGCGGGGGACCTTCTCAGAACAGCAGCCCTTCCCTTTGTCATCATTCCCGCGAACGCGGGAATCTCTTCCCGGTCAAAGCGCGACGAGATCCCCGCTTTCGCGGGGATGACGGTTTTGGTGGGGATTCTGAAGGGTCCCCCGGGGAGACGCCTTCAGCCGAGCCGGCTCAGGCGCGCTTGATGTCGAAATGCTTCAGCACGGCCTCTTCGATCCGCCAGACGCCGCTGAAGCCGGGCTCGACGACGAAGGCGTCGCCGGGGCCGACCTGGACCGGGGCGCCGCCGTCCGGGGTGATGGTGATGCGGCCGCGGATGATGTGGACGAATTCGTATTCGGTGTAGGTGGCGTGCCAGCTGCCCGGCGTCGCCGCCCAGGTGCCGGACAGCATCGACCCGTCGGCGGAGGTGTGCTGCACCCAGGTCTGCATGGTCGGCTTGCCCTCGACCACGCGCCAGCCGTCGAGGTCGGCGGTGATGGGCTCGCCGGTGGGGGCGCCCAGCTTCACGATCGTTTCGGCCATGATTCTCTCCGCGTCTCGGTCGGCCGGCCGGCGCCGGATGCGCCGCCATTGCCGGGCGCGACTGTGCCGGCCCGCGCCGGCGATGGCCACCCCGGGCGCGACCATCCCTGGCACGGGATCGCCATGCGACCCGCTCCGCTTGGTCGTTCGGGCGTTGCGGCGGTATTCTGCGGGCCAGGCAGCCGGAGGACACCGCCATGCCCGAACTCCGCAAGGCCCGTGCCGTCGGGTTCAACCATATCGCGCTCGAGGTCGGCGACATCGACGAAGCGCTGGCCTTCTACGGAAGGCTGCTCGACTTCACCCTGCGCGGCCGCTCCGAAGGCATGGCCTTCATCGACCTGGGCGACCAGTTCCTGGCGCTGCAGCAGGGTCGCCGCCAGGGGCCGGACGACGGCAGGCATTTCGGGCTGGTGGTGGACGACAAGGCGGCGGTGCGCGCGGCGCTGGCCGAGGCCGGGGTGGCGGTGCTGCCCGGCCCGTTCCTTGATTTCCTGGACCCCTGGGGCAACCGCATCGAGGTCGTCGGCTACGACACCATCCAGTTCACCAAGGCCCCGCATGTGCTGCGCGGCATGGGCCTGTCCCATCTCGGCAAGACCCAGCAGGCGATCAAGGAGCTGACGGAGAAGGGGATGGGGCCGGGGTGAGGGGTGTGAGACAATCAGATAATTGTCAGTGGATCCGCTGGCCGCTTTCGCATAGCGTTTTTGGCGGGATCGTCCGTAACGTCTTGGGTCATGATGGAACTATTTTCACAGCTCAGTTCAGGCCCCACAGGGGCCCACCTGTGGATGGGCGATGCGCTCGATTGCCTGGAGCGGCTTTCTCCGGCCTCAGTCGACCTCATTGTCACCTCCCCTCCCTACTTTGTTGGAAAGGAGTACGATGCGTCTCAGAGTGTGAAAGATTTTGTTGCTGAGATACGGCGCGTTCTTCCCGCCATGATGCGCTGCCTCAAGCCCGGTGGAAGTTTATGCTGGCAAGTTGGCAATCACGTTCAGAATGGTCGCTTGACTCCCTTAGATGCGGTGATCGTTGCAGAGCTGCAATCTGACAATATTTTTCTCCTTCGAAACAGGATTGTTTGGACATTCGGTCACGGAGTTCATGAAGGAAAGAGATTCAGCGGCCGACATGAGACCGTTCTTTGGTATACGAAGGGAGCTGAATATCATTTCGACCTTGACGCCTCCAGAGTGCCTCAGCTTTATCCAGGAAAGAGACACTACAAGGGGCCCAAGAAAGGCAGCTGGAGTGGGAATCCACTGGGAAAGAATCCGGGTGATGTCTGGGATATTGGAGACGTTTGGGGCATCCCCAATGTCAAAGCCAGTCATATAGAGAAAACCGAGCACCCATGCCAATTTCCGACGGCGCTTGTCAGACGGTTAGTTGTTGCTCTGTCCCCGAAAGGCGGTTTGGTTGTTGATCCGTACTTGGGATCCGGCACCTCTGCCGTAAGTGCTCTTCTTGAAGGACGGAATGCCGTTGGATGTGATTTGGAACGAAAATATTTGCAGATCGCAGAAAGCCGTATTCAATCCTTAATCCAAGGAAACCTGCCAGTCCGGGAGGACATTCCCGTGCGTATGCCTGATCCGGATGAAAGCGTAGCAAAGTTACCGCCGCATTTTAGACCGATGATGGAGACAGTAGATGGCTGAGATAATTAAGGCTGATGCTAGTCCAGAGAAGAGATTGTTTATTTCCCTAATAACACGAGATATATCTCTGGTGGCTGCCTTTCTAGATCTGATAGATAATTCCATAAATGCTGCCGTCGAGCCGGTTTCAGATAAATTAGAGACAGCAGAGGATTACCAACGAGCCCTCCAAGATGAAGCTACAAAACCGACTGTCGATATATTTTTAAAATTGGATAAGGATCGTGTTGAGATCAAAGATACTGCGCCGGGAATTTCAGCAAAAGTTGCGGCAGAACACGTTTTCAAATTCGGCCGAGCGTCAGGGTCGGGTCACGAGAGTGATCGTTTGTCGGTTTATGGTATCGGCCTGAAGCGTGCTATTTTTAAGCTCGGTAACAAAATCGTCATCCGCTCAGATCACATCGAAGGTGGATTTGACTTAGATTTGGATGTCGCCAAATGGGCTAAAGACGCACAACAGCCCTGGACTTTTTTGATCACACCCCGGCAGCCTGCAAAAGCAGAGGATTGTGGCACTACCATAGAAGTTACTGAACTATATGATGATACTAGAAGAAGGTTGGCGGATGGTGTATTTTTCGGTCAATTACGAGAGTCAATATCTAAAACGTATGCTTTTTATCTTTCGAAATTTGTAAAAATATACGTAAACGAAATCCGTATTGAAGGATTTGATATAAAAATAGGCAGTAACCATGCCTCGGAAATTTTCGCCGTCGACGACGTTACGTGTGCAGTAACCGCTGGGATTGGAGAGCCTCAAGCGGGTAGCTTTAGGGATAAGTCATCTGGATGGTTTGTATTTTGCAACGGGCGCGCGGTAATATCGGCTGACAAAACACCATTGACAGGTTGGGCGGGAGGTGGTTTGCCGATCTTTCAGCCGAAGCATAGGCCTTTCCTAGGCACGGTTTTCTTCGTCTCCAGAGATGCTGAACGGCTCCCGTGGACGACAACCAAATCTAGTATCAACGAGGACAGTGCAGTTTGGCAGGAAGCCAAGCGTTATATGGCGACGATTGGTAGGGTGGTCATTTCTTTTCTTGATAGCCGATACAACGATGAGGGCACCGAACTTGCAAGTTTGGATTTACAGACTGCTGCTGGAGAACGCGTGAGTGTCATTTCTGCCGCCGTGTCTCAAAAACGAATGTTCGAGTTGCCTAAACAATCAGCTCCGGAAAGTATGCGAATACAGTATGACGCAAAAGTTTCTGACGTGAAACGCGTCGAAGAGTATCTGAGGCGCCCCGGAATGGGAGGGGCGGAGGTTGGCAGGCACACATTTCACTACTTTCTTCGAAATGAGGTTGGGGAATAATAAAAATGGCGCGCTCTACTGCAAAATTCATTTCATATGATCTTCGACCGTCCAAGCAAACCGAACGCCGAATCCTTTTGGATTTGATGAAAATTGCGGGAGATTGTGGGCTTCCTATTTCAAGTTATCGATATATTGGTATGGGAGCCAATCGATTTTACGATTTCCTATTGATACATAAATACCTTGGAATACAAAAAATGATAAGCCTAGAACACGACGATGAAATGTATAAGCGCGCCCTATTTAACGTCCCATATGGATTTATAGATGTCAAAAACAGCGATGCCGCAAGCTTTATTGCTACTGACGCTCTTTCTGATCCATGTCTTCTTTGGCTTGATTATGATGGTGGAATTGGTTCACGTACAGTGAGTGATATTTCTTCCCTATCAACGAAGCTCAAAGTTGGGGATTTTTGCTTTGTCACTGTCTTTGGTGGTCCGCCGAGAGTTTTGGATCGCGAGAACGATGAAACAAGACTGGTATGGCTTCAAGACAATCTAGGAGACGTCGCTGGTGAAGTAACCATGGCAGACGTCGAACGATCTGCGTTCCCCGACGCAGTCCACAAAGTGTTGATTGCCGCCTTCCGCAACGCGTTTTCGGTACGAAGAGATGGTGGGTTTGTTCCATTTTTGCAGGTCGAATATTCAGACAGTTTACCAATGGTTACCGTTGGTGGTGGCTTCTTGGCCGACGGACAGGCTTCAAGTTTTAAAACGCGGGTTTCTCGAGCGCTACCATTTCTGAGCACCGAGGCGACGAAACTTTATGAGATTCGATCTATGCACCTAACAGAGCGCGAGAGGGTCTTATTTGATAAAGCTGCTACGAAAAAGAATAAGGTATCTTCGGAAAAGAATCAGCTTAAAGCTCTGGGTTTCAAAGAGCATGAGATATCGACATATAGAGATTTAATTCGTTATCTCCCAAGATATGTAGAGACAATAGTGTAACTATAATCAATCGAAGTTAAGATTTTTCTCCTGTTAATCAATCATGACTTATTTTAGGGCTGAGTTGGTGGCTCGGTCGGCTTTTCTTCAACTTACCCCTCCACACCCACCCACGTCCGTTCCGCCGCCGACCGCCCGATCGCCTCGCTCACCCGCTCCAGCGCCGCGGCCGCCGCGAAATCCGGATAGGCGGCCGCCCCGCCGGCGATGGCGTCCAGCAGCTGCGCCACCTCGATCACCTTGAGGTCGTTGAAGCCGAGGCCGTGCCCGGCGGCGGGGCTGAAGGCGCCGTAATGCGGGTGGGCCGGGCCGGTCAGCACCGTGCGGAAGCCGTTGCGGTCGCCCGGCGCCGCACCCGGCTGGAACAGCTGCAGCTCGTTCATCCGCTCCTGGTCGAACAGGATCGCGCCCTCGGTGCCGAACACCTCGAAGGCCAGGTGGTTCTTGCGGCCCCAGGCCACCCGGCTGGTCGCCACCGTGCCGATGACGCCGTCGGCGAAGCGCAGCAGGGCGTGGGTCTGGTCCTCGTTCTCCACCTTCGCTGTCTCCGTGGTGACCGCGGCGGCGCCGTCGCGGCGCTCGCGGCCCTCGCCGGCGGCGGGCAGGGGGCGCTCGGCGATCACCGTGCGCTGGTCGGCCGAGACCTCGGCCACCGGGCCGATCAGGGCCAGCGCGACGCTGAGGATGTGCGAGCCGATGTCGCCCAGGGCGCCGCTGCCCGCCTGGTCGCGCCGGCAGCGCCAGGACATCGGCACGGCCGGGTCGGCCATGTAGTCCTCGTCGCTGATGCCGCGGAAATAGGTGACGCGGCCGATGGCGCCGTCGCGGATCAGCCGTGCTGCGAAGGACACGGCCGGGCTGCGCAGGTAGTTGTAGCCGACCATGGTGGTGACGCCGGCCTGGGCGGCGGCCGCCGCCATCTCCGCCGCGTCGGCGGCGTTCAGCGCCAGCGGCTTCTCGCAATAGACGTGCTTGCCGGCCTCGAGCGCCGCCAGCGCCATCGGCTTGTGCAGCAGGTTGGGGGAGGTGACGGCGACGAGATCGACCTTGGGGTCGGCGACCAGATCCTGCCAGGTGCCGGTGGCGCGGGCGAAGCCGAAGCGGTCGGCGGCCCTTTGCGCGGCGCCGGCATCGATGTCGGCCACCATCTCGAGCCGGGCGCCGAGTTTAGTGCGGAACACCGCGGGCGCGGCCCGGAAGGCCAGGGCATGGCATTCGCCCATGAAGCCGGTGCCGATCAGGCCGACGCCGATGCTGGTGGTCATGTGTGGTCTCTCGCCTCTGTCCGCCCTCCTTTGGGGAGGGACGATCTGGAAGGCGGGGCCGGTGCCGCCCTGGTCTTCTCGCATTCCCTTTCCTGTCATGCTCGGGCTTGACCCGAGCATCCAGGGGCCCCGAGCACCGCTCTCGAAAGCCCCTGGATCACCGGGTCAAGCCCGGTGATGACATTGAAAAGAAGATGGCACTGAAAGGAAACGACGTCGCTGCGGACGGAGGAGGCCTCCGCTAAGCCGCCGCGTCGCTGCGTTCGAATTCGGCGAGCTCGGCGGTCAGGCTGGCCAGCTCCTGGCCGCCGGCCATCATCTCCAGCACCTGCTCGCGGCTGATCTCGCTCTTCGGATAGGTGCCCAGGCAGCGGCCGCGGTTCAGCAGGGTGAAGGTGTCGGCCACCGGATAGGCGTGGTGCACATTGTGGGTGATGAAGATCACCCCCAGCCCGCGCGCCCGCGCCTGCACGATGTAGCGCAGCACCACCGAGGCCTGCTTGACGCCCAGCGCCGAGGTCGGCTCGTCGAGGATCAGCACCTTGGCGCCGAAATGCACGGCGCGGGCGATGGCGACGCATTGCCGCTCGCCGCCCGACAGGGTGCCGACCGCCTGGCCGGGGTCGCGCACGTCGATGCCGATCTCGCGCATCGCGGTGCGGGCGATGGCATTGGCCTTGTCCATGTCGATGCGCCGGGTCGGGCCCCAGCCGACCGTCGGCTCGCGGCCCATGAAGAAGTTCCGGGTGATGCTCATCAGCGGCACCATCGCCAGGTCCTGGTAGACCGTGGCGATGCCGTGGTCGAGCGCATGGCGCGGCGAGCGGAACTGCACCGGCTGGCCCTCGACCAGCATCCGGCCGTCGCTGGGCTGGTGCACGCCGGCCAGGGTCTTGATCAGGGTCGACTTGCCGGCGCCGTTGTCGCCCAGCAGGGCCAGCACCTCGCCGGCGCGGACCGAGATGGTGATGTCCTTCAAGGCCACCACCGAGCCGAAATACTTGCAGACGCCGTGCAGCTCGACGAGGGGCGCGGCCCCCGCGGGGGGAGTGGATGCAGTGGTCACGACCGGCCTCCCGTCACCTTGCGGCGGATGTAGTTGTTCACGATCACGGCCAGCAGCAGCATCACCCCGAGGAAGACCTTGAACCAGTCGGTGTTCACGCCGGAGTAGAAGATGCCCATCTGCACCACGCCGAAGATCAGCGCGCCGAAGGCGGCGCCGATCACCGAGCCGTAGCCGCCGGTCAGGAGCGTGCCGCCGATCACCACGGCGATGATGGCCTCGAACTCCTTCAAGAGGCCGCGGTCGGCGGCGGCGGAGCCGAACTCCATCACCTGGCAGGCGGCGAAGACGGTGGCGCAGAAGGCGGTGCCCATGAACAGCAGGATCTTCACCCGGCCGACCGGCACGCCCATGTTGCGGGCCGCGACGTTGTCGCCGCCGACGGCGAAGATCCAGTTGCCGAAGCGGGTGCGCAGAAGGATCCAGGCGCCGACCGCGGTCAGCACCACCCACCACACCACCATGACCGGCAGGCCGGGGACGATCGGGCTGCCGTCCGGGAAGCTGTCGATCAGCCCGGCGCCGGCGGCCCAGCGGTACAGCCCGTCCAGCACCGTGCCGTAGAACAGCGGCGCCAGCCAGTCGGCCGCCGCCGGGTCCTTCACCCCGCCGACGATGGTGCGGTTGGTGAACAGGATCGACAGCGCGATGGTCATGCCGCGCAGGATGAACAGGAAGGCCAGGCTGACGATGAAGCTGGGCAGGCCGGTGCGCACCACCAGCCAGCCGTTCAGCGCGCCGATCGCCAGCGCGCCGGCGAAGGCGAAGACCAGCGACAGCCAGACCGGCCAGCCGAAGAACACGGTCGGGATCGCGATCATCATGCCGGCGAAGCCGATCATCGAGCCGATCGACAGGTCGAACTCGCCGGCGACCATCAGCAGGCTGGCGCCGACCGCGAGGATGCCGAGCTGGGCCGACACCACCAGCCAGTTCGAGATGCCGTCGGCGCTGAACATGCCGGAGCCGCCGGCGGTGATGCCGAAGAAGACGAAGACCAGCACGGTGCCGGCCATGGCGCCGAGCTCGGGGCGGGAGAGCAGGCGCGAGGCGAGGGAGACCGAGCGCATGCGCTCGTCCCCCGCGGGGCGGGGAGCCCGGCCCGGCGGCATCCTGGTGTCGGTCTGGATGGTGGTCATGGCGTCTTCCGGGCTTGGGGCGGGAAGAGGGGAGGCTGCCGGGGCGGCGGCGCTTCCGGTCGTCCTCGTTCCTTCCTGTCATTGCCGGGCTTGACCCGGCAATCCAGAGGGTTTCGACAGTCTCTGGATGCCCGGGTCGAGCCCGGGCATGACAGAAAAAGGGACGTGAGGGTAGGGGGTGCTTACCGGTATTCGCCGGCCAGCTTCTCGACCAGGGCGATGTTGTCCTTGGTGATGAAGCCGGGGCCGGAGTTGATGTTGTTGCTGGGGATGACGCCGTAGCGGACGTAGTTCGCCAGCAGCACCACCGGCAGATAGCCCTGCAGGTAGGGCTGCTGGTCGATGGCGAAGGTCACCGTGCCGTCCTTGATGCCGGCGGCGATCGCGGCGCTCAGGTCGAAGGTGGCGAAGAAGATCTTGCCGGCCTGCTTGTTGGCCTGCAGCACGGCGATGGTCGGCTCGGCCGAATTCGGCCCCAGGGTCAGGATGCCGTTGGTGTCCGGATGGGCGCGCAGATAGGCCGAGACCTTGGTCTGCACCTCGCCCGGATCCATGCCCGAATCGACCATCTGGTCGCCCAGCTTCACGCCCAGCGCGTCGGCGAAGCCCTGGCAGCGCTCCACCGAGGCCGGGTTGGTGATGTAGTGGTTGACGCACAGGAACTTGGTGACCCCGGCCGCCTTGGCCTTCTCGCCCGCGCCCTTGCCGGCGTCGTATTCCGGCTGGCCGATATGCATCAGCGCGCCCAGCTGCTTGCTCTGCTCCGCGGTGCCGGAATTGATGGTGATGACCGGGATGCCCTTCTTCACGGCATCCATGATCGGGCCCTTCAGCACGTCGAAATCGGCGATCGTGATGATGATGCCGTCGGGCTTCGACGCGGTGGCCTGCTGCACGATGCGGGCCATGTCGGCGAGGTCGCCGGTCGACGGGTTCTGGTAGTCCACCTTGGCGCCGACCTGCTGGCCCGCCTCGCGGATCGCGGTCTTGATGGTGTTCCACCAGCTGTCGGAATCGGGCGCGTGGCTGATCAGCACGAAGCGCTCATTGGCCGCCTGCGCCGCCTGGGGTGCGGCCGCCAGGCCCAGCACCATGGCGGCACCCATGGCCGCGCCGCACAGCAATGTCCGAAGCATTCCTGGTTCCTCCCTCGGTTTTGTCGTCCGATTCATCGGCTCGGGAGCGGGCGTCTGCCAGGTCCGGCGCCGGTGTCGGTTGATCACCGGAATTGAACAGGATTTTTAACCGGAACGCAATTCAGAATTTCTGTTCTATTTCTGGTCCGGCCGTTTCACGGACTCGCCGGCGACGCGGAGGCCGGCCTCCAGAATCGCCGCGGCCCGGTCGGCCAGCACATCGAGCCCGCCGTCGCGCACCAGCTCCTCGGACAGCTGGCCGGAGATGGCGAGGAGGGCCAGGCCATGCGCTTGGGCCCAGGCGGCCACCACCGCGGCCCGGTCCGCCCCCGGCGCAACACGGTGCACGGCGCGGCGCAGGCCGTCATAGGCCTGCTCCGACTCCGCCCGTAGCGCCGGGTCGGCCGATTTCTCCACCGCCCCGTCGAACATCAGCCGGAACAGCCCCGGCTGCTCCCGGGCGAAGCCGAGATAGCAGCGGAACCCGGTCGTCAGCCCGGTCGCTGCCGGCACTGACGCCATCCGGGCGGACAGGGTGGCGAACCCTTCCGCCGCCACCGCGGCGAGCAGCGCCTGCTTGGTCGGGAAGTGGCGGTAGGGCGCGTTGTGCGAGACGCCGACGCGGCGGGCGACGTCGCGCAGGCTCAGCGCCTCCGGCCCGGATTCCTCCAGCAATGCGCGCGCCGCCGCCACCAGGGCCCGGCGCAGGTCGCCATGGTGGTAGGGCTGGCCGGCCTGCTCCGATGTTGACACGGTCCACATCCGTCCATATGTTGCTGACGTCAACATCGACCGGATCGGTCCTGCTGTAAAGGCCGCAACGATGCTCTCTCTCGTCCTCGCCGCGCTGTTCTGGGTGGTGCTGCATCTCGGCGTCGCCGGCCCGCTCCGGCCGATGCTGCACGCCCGGCTGGGCGAGATGGGCTATCGCGGCCTGTTCTCGGTGCTCAGCGCCGTCGGCCTGGTCTGGCTGGCCCTGGCCTATCGCGGCGCGCCCACTGAGCCGCTGTGGGCCCCGGTGCCGTTCTGGATCCCGGCGGTGCTGGTGTTCCTGGGCTTCGTGCTGCTGGCCTACAGCTTCGGCCCGTCCAACCCGACCCAGGTGGGGGCGGAACGGATGGGCAGCGTGCTGCCGGTCGCCGGCATCACCCGGATCACGCGCCATCCGATGTTGTGGGCCTTCTCGTTGTGGGCGCTCGCCCATCTGACGGTGAACGGCCATTGGGCCGGGGTGCTGCTGTTCGGCGCCATCCTGGTCACGGCGCTGAACGGCATGGTCTCGATCGACCGCAAGCGGGCGGCGCGGCTGGGGCCGGCCTGGGACGACTTCGCCCGCCGCACCTCGCGCCTGCCCTTCGCGGCGGTGGCGTCCGGCCGCGGCCAGCTCGTGCTCGGCGAGCTGGCCGCGTGGCGGCTCGGCCTCGGCATCGGGCTGTATGTCGCCGCGCTGTGGCTGCACGGATTTCTGTGACGGCGTAGGTTGGGTTCGCTCCTGGGCGAACCCAACAATGGCTCGGGCTGCGGGATGTTGGGTTCGCGTTGCGAACCCAACCTACGAAGGCCGGATCAGCCGATGACCTCGCGCAGCGCCTCGACCACCCGTTCGACATCGCCGTCCTGCATGGCGGGGAACAGCGGCAGCGACAGGCAGCTGGCGTAGAAGGATTCGGCGCCAGGCAGGGGGCGGCGGCCGTAGATGTCCTCGTAATAGGGCTGCCGGTTCACCGGGATGTAGTGCACCTGGGTGCCGATGCCCTTGGCATGCAGGGCGCGCACCACCTGGCCGCGGGTCCGGCCGATCGCGGCGAAGTCGATCAGCACCTCGTAGAGATGCAGCACCGGGTCGCAGCCCGGCGCCTTGGCGATCGGCCGCAGCACGGGGGCCAGCGGCGCCAGCGCCGCGTCGTAGCGCGCCGCCAGGGCCCGCCGGCGGGCCTTGAACCAGTCCAGCTTGCGCAGCTGGCTGAGGCCCAGCGCGGCCTGGATGTCGGTCAGCCGGTAGTTGAAGCCGATCTCCTGCATCTCGTAGTACCAGGGGTTCACCCCGGCCTGGGCAGGGTCGACCGCCAGCTCGGTGTTGACGAAGGTATCCGGGTCCCGGGTCATGCCGTGCGAGCGCTGCCGGGCCAGCTTGCGCTGCAGCTCGGGATCGGCCGAGGTGACCATGCCGCCTTCGCCCAGCGCGATGGTCTTGACCGGGTGGAAGGAGAAGCAGGCGAGGTCGGAATGGGTGCAGGTGCCGACCTGGACCCGGCCCTCCGCCGTCTCGTACTCCGTGCCCAGCGCGTGGCAGGCATCCTCGATCACGAAAGCGTCGTGCCGGCGGGCGATCTCGGCGATCGGCGCCAGGGCCACGGTCTGGCCGGCGAGATGCACCGGCAGCACGGCGCGGAACCGGCCCCCCGGATGGATCTGCGGAATCCGGTCGACCGCCGTCTCCAGATCCTCCGGCCGCATCAGCCCGGTCGCCGGGTCGACATCGGCGAAGACCACGTCGGCGCCGACATAACGGGCGCAGTTGGCGGTGGCCAGGAAGGTCACCGCCGGGACGACGCAGACATCGCCGGGCCCCAGGCCCAGCGCCAGCGTCGCCAGATGCAGCGCCGCGGTGCCGTTCGAGCAGGCGGCGGCGAAGGGCGCGCCGGTGGCGGCGCAGAAGGCGCGCTCGAACTCGCCGACCGTCGGGCCGGTGGTCAGATAATCGGCCTGCAGCGCCCGGGCGACGGCGTCGATGTCGTCCTGGTCGATATACTGGCGGCCATAGGGCAGGAAGGTCACGGTGATCCCCTCTGAACCGCGGGCCCTGGGAGTTAGAAACGGCCCCGGAGGGGCCGTCAGTTCGCGTGCCGCTCCAGGATCTCCAGCAGCGCGCGGTCGTCCAGCCATTCGGCGTTGTTGTCGCTGCCGTAGCTGAAGCGGTCGGCGACCGGCTTGCCGCCGCCCTCCTCGACGAAGGAGGTGCGGGTGTATTCGCCGAACTGCGGCTCGATCACATAGCGGTCGGCCAGCTCCACCGTCGCGTGCGAGTCATCGACCGCGATCATCGCCTCGTGCAGCTTCTCGCCCGGGCGGATGCCGACGGTGCGGTGCGGCAGGCCGGGCGCCAGGGCGTTGGCCAGATCGGTGATCTTCATGCTCGGGATCTTCGGCACGAAGATCTCGCCGCCGCGCATCAGCGTGAAGTTCGACAGCACGAAGTTGACGCCCTGCTGCAGCGTGATCCAGAACCGGGTCATGCGGTCGTCGGTGATCGGCAGCGACTCCGCCTTCTGCTCCAGCAGCTGGCGGAAGAACGGCACCACGCTGCCGCGCGAGCCGACGACGTTGCCATAGCGGACCACGGCGAAGCGGGTGCCGATGTCGCCCGACAGGTTGTTGGCGGCGACGAAGGTCTTGTCCGAGGCCAGCTTGGTGGCGCCGTACAGGTTGACCGGGTTGCAGGCCTTGTCGGTCGACAGGGCGATGACCTTCTTGATCCGGTTCTGCAGCGCCGCCCAGACCACGTTCTCGGCACCCAGGATGTTGGTGTGGATGCACTCCGACGGGTTGTACTCGGCGGCCGGCACCTGCTTCAGCGCCGCCGCATGGATGATGTAGTCGACGCCGCGGGTGGCCAGCGCCAGCCGCTCGCGGTCGCGCACGTCGCCGAGGAAGAAGCGCATGCAGGCATGCACCTCGGGCGGGTAGGCGGCCCGCACGGCGTTCTGCATGTCGTACTGCTTGAGCTCGTCGCGCGAGAAGATGATCAGCTTTCGCGGCCGGTAGCGCTGCAGGATGGTGGAGACGAACTTGCGGCCGAAAGAGCCGGTGCCGCCGGTGACGAAAAGGACCTTGCCGTTCAGGTCGATGAGATTGTCGTCAAAAGTGCGATACATGAATCACCAGCGCTGTTGAATCGGGCGGCCAGTCGCATCGAAACCTTGGAGGCCGGCCCGAAACCGCGCCGCCCCCGCAATATGAGTATCTCAGGCTATAACCTGCACGCGTGGTGATTTGCAACGCAACCCGCATGTGCGGCCGGCCACAATTCGTCCGATGGGAGTGTGATCAGGAGATGCGCCCAGCCCCTGCCAGGAAGCTGCCGAGGGCGGAGCGGCGCGACCAGCTGCTCGACACCGCGCTGGCGATCGTGCGCGAGGAGGGGACGGACGCGCTGACCCTCGGCCATGTCGCCGAGCGCGCCGGCGTCAGCAAGCCGATCGCCTATGAGCATTTCGGCACACGCTCCGGGCTGCTGATCGCCCTCTATGAGCGCATCGATGACCGCCAGGTGGCGGCGCTGCTGCAGGCGCTCGAGCGCACGCCGCGGCAGCTCGAGGACATCGCCCGGGTGATGAGCGACGCTTATATAACCTGCTATCTCACTGTCGGACCGGAAGCGCATGCCATCACCGCCGCGCTGAGCGGCGACGGGCAGATGGAGGCGTTCCACCAGCGGCTGCTCGACCGCTATGTCGCCCTCTATCAGGAGGCGCTGGCGCCGTATTCGGCCCTGCCGCCCGACGCGCTGCACCTGCGCTGCGTCGGCCTGATCGGCGCGGCGGAGGCGATCTCGCGCGACATGCTGCGCGGCCGGGTGGACGCAGCCAGGGCCACCGAGGCCCTGGCTGCCCTGATCGTCGGTGGGCTGGCGAAGGCCTAGCCTTACTCGGCGCTGCGATCGGCGCCCAGCAGGCGAATCGAACTGGCCTGCGGGCCCATCGGGCCTTCGCCGGTGGCCAGCGTCAGATGCACCATCGTCCCGGCTGTCAGCTCGTCGAAGCGACCGTCGACCACGGCGTTGCGGGTGAAGTACAGGCTGCCGGCCTGCTTCGCCTCGACGAAGCCGTAGTCCCGGTCGGGAAACAGCCGGGTGATCGTGCCGGTCTCACCCGCCGCCTCATGCGCCTTGACCTCGCCCTGGATGATGCGGGCCGCCTCGTCCAGCTTGCGCTCGACCACGTCGAAGCTGCGGTTGACCACCGCGGCGTGGTCGCGCGGGCTGTGCCGCTCCTCCATGTCCTTGACCACGATCAGGGGCTTGCCCGGGATCTCGGCTTCGACCGAGATGCCGAGCGGCGGCCGCGCGCCCTGGGCGCTGCGATGAGGAGCCTCGATCACCACGCGGCAGCCGATCAGCTTGGGGTAAAGGCGGTCGAGCCGGTCGACGCGGTCGCGCACGATCGACTTCACCGCTTCCGATCCTTCGATGTTCTTGAACGAGAGCTGTAACGGCTTCTGCATGTGTCGGGCCTCCATCGCATCGGTCCGAGGGGCTGTTGCCCTCACCTTGCGAACGGCCCGGGCGGCCGGGAGTTCCCCGGCCGCGACAGGATGCGCCGAGGCCGCGATCAGGCCGCGGCCGGCCAGCGCCAGGCGATGGTGAAGCAGCCCGCGGCCGCCAGACCGGTCGCCGTGCGCACATGGTTCCAGAGGTTCCAGCTCGGGATGTAGCGGGCCCAGATTGCGGCGCCCTCGGCGCTGGCCGGGTCGACCGCCGCGAGGGCGTTGTTCAGCGGCACGTTGCCCGTCATCGTCACCACGATGTTGCCGGCGAGGTAGAGCACGGCCCCGGCCAGCACCAGGGTCGGGTGGGCCTCGGCCCAGCCGAGCAGGGCACCGGCGGCCACGATGATGCACAGCACGGCCGTGCCCATGAAGGCGGCCATGAACAGCGGGTTAATCACCACGATGTTGATCGACTGCATGGCGGCGATGCCCTGCGGCGCCGGCAGGCGGGCCAGGGCGCCCAGCACGAAGGTCGAGAAGGCGAAGAAGATGCCGCCGACCAGGCCGGAGCCCAGCGCCGACAGCAGGACCAGGACCGACATCAGCCGCTCGCCCATTTCAGCTCTCCATCGTCAGGGCAGGGGAGGGTGACTCAGCCGACCGGGACCGGTTTGCGCTCTTGCATCGAACTCACCGACGGGGCCATGATCCTCTCCTAATGTGAGTGTTTATCATATTTACGAATGTGATAATCCCTCACATTCGGTGCGTCAAGAGGATTCCAAGGAACTGTCATGGCCGTCGACATCTCCGCCGCCGATCCGGCGGGTTCGCTGCGCCGCGAGCCGAGCCAGCGCCGCAGCCGCGAGCGGGTGGAGCGGATCCTGGCGGTGGCGACCGGGCTGATCGCGGCGCAGGGCAGCGACGCGCTGCGCATGGCCGAGGTGGCTGCGAAGGCCGGCATCTCGATCGGCTCGCTGTACCAGTACTTCCCGGACAAGGCGGCGATCATCCGCACCCTGGCGGAGCGCATCAACGCCGAGGGGCGGGCCTGCATCGAGGAGGGCTTACGGGACGTGCGCGACGCCGCCGGCCTGCGCGACGCCTTCGGCCGGCTGATCGACATCTATTACGGGCTGTTCCTGGCCGAGCCGGTGATGCGCGACATCTGGTCGGGCCTGCAGGCCGACAAGGGCTTGCGCGAGATCGACCTGGAGGACAGCCGGATCAACGGCCGGGTCCTGGCCGAGGTGCTGGCCCGGATCGATCCAGGGGCCGACCCGGCCGGGCAGTTCACCCGTGCCTTCCTGGTGATGCAGCTGGGCGAGGCGACGATGCGCCTCGCCATCTCGGTCGGCCGCGAGGAGGGAGACGCACTGGTCGAGACCTATAAGCGCATGGCGCTGCGGGAACTGGCGCCGGAATAAAGGCTGACGACTTCAGGAAGGTGGTGCGGGCGGTCGGGGTCGAACCGACACTCTGTCACCAGAACTGGATTTTGAGTCCAGCGCGTCTGCCAATTCCGCCACGCCCGCAGCGGGGCCGCATCATAAGGGGCGGCGGACTCCCGTCAACGAAATTGCGCGGTGCTCAGGTCCCGGCACCGGCGGTCGGCAGGGCCAGCCCGATCTTCACCGCGTCGAACACGAAATGGGTATCGAAGCGCTTGATGTTCGGGTCGGTCATGAACAGCCGGTCGACGGCCTCGCGGCAGGCCCGCATGCCGGTGACGGCGAGAATCACCAGATAGTCCCGGCTGCCGGCCAGGTCATAGCATTGCTGCACCTCCGGCGCCGCCCGCATGCGGTCCTTGAAGGCGCGGTGCAGGGCGACCGATTCCTGCTCCAGCATCACGAACACGGCAGCCAGCACCACACTGTCGAGCCGGCCGGGGTCGAGCACCGCGATCTGCCGCAGCAGCAGGCCGTCGGTGCGGTAGCGGGCGATCCGGCGCTGCACCGCACTGGGCGACAGGCCGACCGTGTCGCCGAGCTCCTCCAGCGTCCGGCCGCTGTCGGCCTGCAGCAACGCCAGCAGCTTGTGGTCGAGGCGGTCGAGGACCGGGGCAGGCTTGGTGCTCATGCAAGAATTTTGCGTCGGCGTGCATGAGATTTCAACAACAGCCGGGCCGGTGCCGGCTAGAGTCCCGGCAGCTCAACCGAGGAGACGCGCCATGCAGCCGGGACCGCCGATCACGCCGCAGCAGATTCTCGCCGCCCGGGCTGCGATCGACCCGGTGTTCCTCGATTCGCCGGCGATGTCGCACGGCGCGCTGGACGAGGCGCTGGGCTGCGCCTGCCTGCTGAAGGTCGAGACGCTGAACCCGATCCGCTCGTTCAAGGGGCGCGGCACCGAGGCGGTGGTGGCGGCGCTGGAGCCGCGCCCGGCCGCGGTGGTCGCCACCTCCAGCGGCAATTTCGGCCAGGGTTTGGCACGGGCCGCGGCCCGGCGCGGCATCGCCGCCACCATCCTGGCGCCGGCCTGGGCCAACCCGCTGAAGCTCGAGGCGATGCGCCGGCTCGGCGCCACGGTGCGGCTGGCCGGGCCGGAGGATGGCGCCGGCAAGGACCTCGCCCGCCGGATCACGGCAGAGACCGGGGCGCTGTTCGTCGAGGATGGCGGCCATCCGGTGATCTCCGCCGGCGCTGGCGTGATTGCCCAGGAGCTGACCGCTGCCGGTCATCAGCTCGACGACGTCATCGTGCAGATCGGCGACGGCGCTTTGGCGACCGGCATCGGCTCCTGGTTCAAGGCGCATGCGCCGGAGGTGCGGATCGTCGGCGTGGTGGCGCGCGGGGCGCCGGCCATGGCGCAGTCCTTCGCCGCCGGGCGGGCGATCGACACGCCGGACACCGACACCATCGCCGACGGCATGGCGATCAGCCGACCGGTGCCCTCGGCGGTGGCGCAACTGCGGGCCTGCGTCGACGAGATCCTGCTGGTCGACGACGACGCCATCCTCGACGCAGCGCGGCTGCTGCTGCGCACCGCCGGGGTGCTGGCGGAACCGTCCGGCGCCGCCGGCCTGGCCGCGGTGCTGACCAATCGCGACCGCTTCACCGGCCGCCGGGTGGCGACGGTGATCACCGGCAGCAATCTCGATGCCGCCTTTCAGGCCCGGCTGCTGGGCGGCTGATCGCGACATTTGGGCGCTAGGCGGCGCATCGGCCGCGCGGCATGATCCGCGCCATGTTGCGCCGCCTCGATCTCCTCTCCTGGCTCACGGCCGCCCTGGGCGTCGTCGTGCTGGGCACCGTGCTCGCCTCACAGTATCTCGGCGGGCTGCAGCCCTGCGAGCTGTGCCTGTACCAGCGCTGGCCCTGGGGGGCGGCGATCGTGCTCGGGCTGCTGGCGGCGGTGATTCGCCCGGCGCGGCGAGTCCTGGTGCTGCTCGCCGGGCTGGTGATCCTGCTCGGCGGGCTGCTGGCGGTCTATCACGCCGGGGTCGAGTATGGCTGGTTTCCGGGCTTCACCGCCTGCACCGGCGCCCTCTCCTTCGGCAATGGCGACGTCGCCGCCCTGCGCGACCAGCTGCTGAATGCGCCGGTGGTGCGCTGCGACGTGCCGGGCTTCGTCCTGTTCGGGATCTCGATGGCGGGGTATAACGCCATCCTGTCGGTGATCGCGGGGCTGGTCCTCCTGATCGCCGGGAGCCGACCAGGCAGCTCGAGGACAGCATGACCGTCTCCCGCCGCCGCGCTCTGCCGGGCGACCTGCCCCGCCGCGAGCGGATCGCCCGGATGATCCGGGTCGACCATGCCGGCGAATACGGCGCCAAGCGGATCTATGAAGGCCAGCTCGCCGTGCTCGGCCGCGGCCCCAAGGGGCCGGTGATCGAGCATATGGCGGAGCAGGAGCGCGAGCATCTCGACACCTTCGACCGGCTGGTGGCGGATCGCGGCGTGCGCCCGACGCTGCTGCACCCGCTATGGCATGTCGGCGCCTTCGCCATGGGCGCGGCCACGGCGCTGCTGGGCGACCGCGCGGCGATGGCCTGCACGGTGGCGGTCGAGGAAGTGATCGACGACCATTATGCCCGCCAGGCCGAGGCGCTGGGCGAGGACGAGCCGGAGCTGAAGGCGGTGATCGAGCGCTTCCGGGCCGAGGAGCAGGAGCATCGCGACATCGGCCTTGAGCACGAGGCCGAGCAGGCGCCCGGCTACCGCCTGCTCTCCGGCGCGGTGAAGGCGGCGACGCGCACCGCGATCTGGCTGTCGGAACGGGTCTGACGATGCGGTTGCCTGCTCTCTTTTTCGCCGCGGCGGCGCTGCTGGCCGCTTCCGGCGCCCGGGCCGAGGATGTCGGCTGCGTCAACACCGCCTTCAAGCTGATCGGCCCGGACCACAAGGTCTGCGTCGAGGCCTTCACCGACCCCGACATCCCGGGCGTCGCCTGCTATCTCAGCCAGGCCCGCACCGGCGGCGTCTCCGGCTGGCTCGGCCTGGCCGAAGACCCGTCGCGCTTCGCCATCGCCTGCCGCCAGGTCGGCCCGATCACCCTGCCGGACCGCATCGACCGGCAGAAGGAGGTGTTCGACAGCGCGACCTCGATCCTGTTCAAGGAGACGCAGGTGGTGCGGATGTACGACCGACCGCGCAACACGCTGGTCTACCTGTCCTATTCGACCAAGCTGGTCGACGGCTCGCCCATGAACAGCGTTGCAGCCGTGCCGGTGATGCCCTGGGCGCAGTAGAGGACGGCCGAGCCGGGCTCAGTGCTCCAGCTCGGTGTCCCAGTACAGGAAGTCGCGCCAGCTCTGGTGCAGAAAATTGGGCGGAAATGCCCGCCCGTTCTCCTGCAGCTCATAGGTCGTCGGCTGTTGCGGCGGCGTCAAAGGGTGCATGCCGCAATAGCTGGGCAACTGGTGCCCCTTGCGCAGATTGCAGACCGAACAGGCCGCGACCACGTTGGTCCAACTGGTGCGCCCGCCGCGAGCCCGCGGCACGACGTGATCGAAGGTCAGCTCCTGCGACGGCAGGCGCTCGCCGCAATACTGGCAGCTGAAGCGGTCGCGCAGGAACACGTTGAACCGGGTGAAGGCCGGGCGCCGCGCCGAGGGGATGTACTCCTTCAGCGAGATCACGCTGGGCAGCCGCATCTCGAAGGACGGGCTGCGCACCACGCGGTCGTATTCGGCGATTATGTTCACCCGGTCGAGGAAGACGGCCTTGATCGCCTCGTACCAGGGCCACAGGGACAAGGGGAAGTAGCTCAACGGACGGAAGTCTGCGTTGAGGACGAGAGCCGGGCAGTTTTCGGGTGGGGGAGACACCATCCCACTCCTTCGCCTTCATCTCTGGCCGCGGACCCTCCGCGGATGCCATGGGTATACCGAAGAACCCCAGTTGACCGCAATATCCTGCGCTGAAACCCCAGGAAATGTCACGATCTCGTCACGCCGTTCCGCCCACCGCCTGCGGCAGGTGGCGGCGCAGCATGTCGAGGCCGGCGACCAGCCCCTCGGGGTCGATGCCATGGCCCAGGTCGGGGCGGGCCAGGGTCTCGACCTCCACCCCGGCGCCGCGCAGCGCCTGGGCCGCCGCGGCCAGGGCGGGGAAGGGCACCACCGGATCGGCCTCGCCATGCACCAGCAGCACCGGCGGGCGTGAGACGATGTCGCGGGCCAGGGTCGGGGCGCCGAGCAGCGCGCCGGAATAGCCGACCACCGCGGCGCAGGCGTGCGGCCGCCGCAGCGCGGTGTAGAGCGAGGTCATGGTGCCCTGGCTGAAGCCGACCAGCGCCAGGTCGGCATCCGTCAGCCCGCGCTCGGCCAGCGCCTGGTCGAGGAAGCCGTTCAGGATCGGCAGCGTGGCCTGCAGCCCGGCCTCCATCACCGCGGGCGTGCGGTCCTGCAGGCTGAACCATTGCCGGCCATAGGGCGCCATGTCGCAGGGCTGGGGCCCGTCCGGTGCCAGGAACTCGGCCTCGGGCAGGTAGCGGGCCCAATGCGGCGCCATCCCGATCAGGTCCTGGCCGTCGGCGCCGACGCCGTGCAGCAGGACGACCAGCGCCTTGGGCGCGCGGCCGCTGGCGGGGGCGAGGCGGGGGCCGAAGAGGGTGGGTGTCGTATCCATGCGCCATCTGTCCCGGCGCTGCCGTCTCTTGTCAACCGCGGCCGGGCTTCCCTACTGCTGTGTCAGCCATGACCGTCGTGACCCGCTTCGCCCCCAGCCCGACCGGCTTCCTGCATCTCGGCCACGCCCATTCGGCGCTGGCCGGCTGGTGCCGCGCGCGCCAGGCGGGCGGGCGCTTCCTGCTGCGGATCGAGGATATCGACCAGGGCCGCTGCCGGCCGGGGTTCGAGGCGGCGATCCTGGAGGATCTGGCCTGGCTGGGTCTCGACTGGGACGGGCCGGTGCGGCGCCAGTCGGAGCATTGGGGCGACTATCGCGCGGCGCTGGCGGTGCTGGAGGGGCAGGGGCTGATCTATCCCTGCTTCTGCACCCGGCGCGAGATCCAGGCCGAGGTGGCGGCGATGCAGAGCGCGCCGCACGGCAGCGCGCCGCGGGGCCCGGCGGACACGCCGGACGGTACGCCGTTCTATCCCGGCACCTGCCGCCGCCTGCCGCCGCAGCAGCGTGCCGAGCGCCTGGCCGAGGGCCGGCCCTATGCGCTGCGGCTCGACATGGCCGAAGCGATACGGCGTGCCGGGCCGTTGGGCTGGACCGACGAGCTGGCTGGCGAACAGGTCGCGCGGCCGGAGCGGCAGGGCGACGTGGTGCTGGCGCGCAAGGAGACGCCGACCAGCTATCACCTGGCGGTGACGGTGGATGACGAGATCCAGGGCGTCACCGTGGTCACCCGCGGCCGCGACCTGTTCGAGGCCACGCATGTCCACCGGCTGCTGCAGGCGCTGCTCGGCTATCGGGTGCCGGTGTGGCGCCACCACGCGCTGCTGACCGATTCGGCCGGCAGACGCCTGGCCAAGCGCAGCGACGCCGCGTCGATCCGTGCTTATCGGGCGGAAGGCAGATCTGCGGCGGAGGTGCGGGCGCTGGCGGGGTTTCCGGATTAGCATCGGCGATGGGACCCACCGATTCCGGAGCCGAGATGTCCGCCGCACCGACCGTTCGCTTCGCCCGCCCCGCCGATTTCGACCAATGGCTGCCGCTGTGGGACGGCTATAACGAATTCTACGGCCGCGTCGGCGAGACCGCGCTGCCGGCGGAGATCACCCGGGCCACCTGGGCGCGCTTCTTCGATGCCTATGAGCCGGTGCACGCGCTGGTGGCGGAGGCCGACGGCCGGCTGCTCGGCCTGACGCATTACCTGTTCCACCGCAGCACCACCATGCTGGGCCCGACCTGCTACCTGCAGGATCTGTTCACCAGCGCGGCGGCGCGCGGCCGGGGCATCGGCAAGGCGTTGATCGAGGGCGTGTACGAGCAGGCCAGGGCCGCCGGCGTCACCCGCGTCTACTGGCAGACGCACGAGACCAACCAGACCGCGATGCGGCTCTACGACCAGGTGGCCGACCGGTCGGGTTTCGTCGTCTATCGCGGGCGTCTCTGACGCGCCTCCCTTCGACTTCTGTCATGCCCGGACTTGATCCGGGCATCCAGAGAATGTCGACAACCTCTGGATTGCCGGGTCAAGCCCGGCAATGACAGTGAGGTAGCGAGCCGCCTGGCCTATTTGTCCAGGATCTTCTCGCGCTGGTCTTCGTACTCGTCCTGGGTGATCGCGCCCTTGCGGTAGGCGTTGTCCAGGTCGATCAGTTCCTGCCCCGTCGTCGCACCGGCGGTGCCGGGCGGCGGCGTGTGGCTGCCGCCGCCGCAGGCGGCGACCGAAAGGACCAGGGCGAGGGCGAGCGGCAGGAATCGCATGGAAGCTCCAGGGTCGAGAATGGCTGTTGAACGCCACGCGGCAGTGTTTGTTCCGGTCAGCGGGCACCGCTGCCGGAGGGTGGATCGGTAGGCTCGCGCAGACCGCGGCACAGCGCCAGATAATCCGGCTGCTCCGGCCCCACCACCCCGCGGCGGATCGCCAGGTCGATGATCACCAGGGCGACGTTGAACTTGAAATCCTCGGTGTCGCGCACCTGCTCCAGCACCGCCGCCAGCGGCCGGCGCTCGAAGCTCTCGACCTCGCCGTCGGTGTTGCGCGGCGCGAAGCCGGGCGCCAGCGCCAGGTCGTAGACAAACAGCGTGTCCCGGCGCAGCCCCTCGGCCGTGTCCATCATGTAGGTGATGGCGCCGGCCGGCACCGCTTGCCGCGCCAGCTCCGGCGGGATTCCCGCCTCCTCGCCGCATTCCTTGATCACGTTCTCGGCGAGGCTCAGGCCGTCCGGCTGGCCACCGGCGACGATGTTGTCGAGCTTGCCGGGCGCCAGCGCCCGGTCGGCCGCGCGCTTGGCGATCCACAGCAGCGGGCCGTCCGCCGTCTCGACCACGCCGTTGAGATGGATGCCGAAGGATTTGATGCCCAGCGCCACCGCGGCGCCCCGGTCGACCGTGGCCAGCAGCGGCGCGCCCCATTCGGTCAGCACCGGATAACGCTCGTGCCGGCGCTTGCGCACCAGCGCGGCCTCGATCAGCCGGTCGGTGACCTCCTCCAGTGCCTCGGTCCGCGCCTCCGGCCCGGACAGGCGCTCGTCCAACCGCCAGCCGCTTCCCTCCGGCCGCAGCGGCCCGGGCCGGCGGTCGAGCAGATCGGCCACCGGCGGGGTGACCCATCCGGCCACGGTGTCGCCGATCCGCCAGGGGCGCAGCCGGGCGGGATCATGGGCGGTGCAGGTGCGGATTCGGTCGAGCAGGCTCATGGCTTCGGTCTAGAGCATGTCGGGCGCGCGGGAAACGGCGATCCTTCGGCGTCTCGCCCGGGCCGGCACGCGAGGCGTGCAACCGGCGGCGGGAAGGCTTACCTTGGCGCGACCTCGGCATTGACGGCTTCGGGGATGGAGGAATTGCGGGTGCGGCAGTTGGGGATCGGTCGGATCGCGACGACAGGCGGGGTGGCGCTGTTG
The DNA here is from genome assembly GCF_052113205.1 of Inquilinus sp. YAF38. Classification (NCBI taxonomy): domain Bacteria; kingdom Pseudomonadati; phylum Pseudomonadota; class Alphaproteobacteria; order Rhodospirillales; family Rhodospirillaceae; genus Inquilinus; species Inquilinus sp. YAF38. The sequence continues at coordinate 24,420 of NZ_JBFRCU010000102.1, forward strand.
CTGCTGGCCCTGGCCGGGCCGGCCGCGGCCGCGGTCGATCTCGGCAACCTGTCGGCCGACGACATGCGGGCGCTGCAGCGCATCCTCGAGACCGAGCGGACCAACGCGTCAAAGCGCCTGCCCTCCGGCATGTCCGTGACCGTGATCAAGACCCAGACCTCGCCGCGCGTCTGCCRCATCTTCCGCATCGGCCGCCAGGGCCAGGAGGGCCAGGCGGTGGGCTGCCGCATCGGTGCCCAGCGCTGGGCGCTGAACGCCTCGATCGATGCGGCCCAGGCCGTCCCGGTCGAGCCGTCGCCGCAGGAGCCGGTGGCGGTGCGGCCGAAGGTGGTGGCCCAGTCCCAGCCGGTCCAGAATTCGGAAGACGACGGCGTGGAGGAGGCCGGGGCGACGCCCGCACCGGCGGCCCCGGCCCGCAG
>NZ_JBFRCU010000103.1:0-24808 GCF_052113205.1 Inquilinus sp. YAF38
GGGCACGACCCGCTGCGCGACGGCTGGGTGCCCGGCGCCGCCGGTCTGGCCCTGGCGGCGCTGGTGGCCCTGTGGCTGGTGCCGCAGGTCGGCACCAAGTTCGGCGTCCTGGCCCTGCTGGTGGCGGTACCCTGCGCCGGGCTGATGGTCGGCGCGGTCAGCGGCGCCATCATCGTCGCCGGGCGGCTGCAGCCCTTCATCGTCACCCTGGCGATGATGGTCGGCATGCTGGGCCTGTCGCGCCTGACCGCGGGCCAGGACAGCGCCGTGCTGCCGGTTTATGCCGGCACCAACGCCACCGAGGACATCGAGCTGCTGCGCAGCATGCTGTGGGGCGTGCTGCCGGTGCCCGGCCTGTTCTTCCTGGCCGCGGTCGCGGTGTTCGCGGTGCTGCTGCGCCTGACCGTGTTCGGCCGCTACGTCTACGCCATCGGCGGCAATGAGGAGGCGGCGCGGCTGTCCGGCATCCCGGTCGACCGGGTGAAGATCGCCGCCTACGCCTTCTCCGGCATGCTCGCGACGCTGGCCGGCATCCTCTATGTCGCCCAGTACCGCCAGGGCAAACCGGATGCCGGGGCGGGGCTGGAGCTGGACGCCATCGCCGCGGTGGTGATCGGCGGCACCAGCCTGATGGGCGGCCGCGGCGCCCTGGCCGGCACGCTGGTCGGCGTCCTGATCTTCGGGCTGCTGTCGAACATCCTGCAGCTCCACAACATCAACTCCAACCTGCAGCTGGTGTTCAAGGGGGCGATCATCATCGTCACCGTGCTGCTGCAGGAGCGCAACCTGGCCGATCTGCTGGCGCCGTTCCGCACGGCGCGCGCAGCCCGGCGAGACCCCGCCGCCCGATCCGAGGCGCCGGGCCAACAAGGATCGTCGCTGATCCATCGGGAAGGAACGCCACCATGAAACGTCGCGATCTTCTGAAGACGACCGCGCTGGCGCTGGGCGCCGGCGTCACCCTGTACCTGCCCGTGGGCTGGGTCGCCCCGGCCCGCACCGCCGCCAAGTGGCGCATCGGCTTCTCCCAGGCCACGACGCTGGAGCCGTGGCGGGTGCAGTTCAACAAGGACATCAAGGCCGAGGCCGAGAAGCAGCCCGATGTCGAGCTGCTGATCGCCGATGCCGAGGACAAGACCGAGAAGCAGGTCGCCGATGTCGAGAACTTCATCCGCCAGGAGGTCAACGCCCTCTTGATCTCGCCGAAGGAATCGGCCGGGCTGACCGGGGTGGTGGAGAAGGCGATCGCCGCCAAGATCCCGGTCTTCGTGCTGGACCGCAACGTCGACACCCAGGGCTACACCCAGTTCATCGGCGGCGACAACGTCGTGATCGGCAAGGCGGTCGGCGACTTCGTGGTCAAGACGCTGGGCGGTCCTGGCAAGGCGGCGGGCAACGTGGTTGAGATCTGGGGCGGCCTCGGCACCCAGGCCTCGCATGACCGGTCCGACGGCTTCCACGCGGTGGCCGACAAGGAGCCCGGGCTGAAATACCTGCTCGACAAGCAGTCGGCCGACTGGAAGCAGAACCTGGCCTACGACATCATGTCCACAGCCCTGCGCAACTTCGAGAAGATCGACCTGGTCTACGGCCACAACGACCCGATGGCCTATGGCGCCTATCTCGCCGCCAAGGATGCGGGCCGCGAGAAGGAGATCAAGTTCGTCGGCGTCGACGGCCTGCCGAACGAGGGCGTGGTCTGGGTCAACAAGGGCGAGCTGGCGGCGACCTTCCTGTACCCCACCCCGGGCGCCGAGGGGCTGCGCCAGGCGGTGAAGCTGCTGAAGGGCGAGAAGGTCGAGAAGACCATCGTCCTGCCGACCGAGACCATCACCAAGGAGAACGCGCCGGAGATCCTGAAGCGGAACGGGCTGATGTAACATCGCGACCCTGGAGGCTTGGGCATCAGCGAGCCTATAAAGAGATCGTCATTGCGAGCGCAGCGAAGCAATCCAGGGCCGCAAGAGCGGAGGTATGGATTGCTTCGTCGGCTTCGCCTCCTCGCAATGACGATTCTTCCGTAGGAGACGAGGAGCCTGATCGCGAGCTCGCCGGCTGTCACCCCCGCGCGGGCTCGCCGCCGGTCGCGGCGATCGCGGCGGCGGCCACGGCCGGGTCGACCGGGGTGCCGTCATGGCTGCGCACCACCACGTCGCGCCGGGCGAGATGGATGCCGGCGGCGTCGAACTCCTCGAGGATGCGCTGGTACAGCTGGCGGCGGATCATGAACTGCTCGCCCGGCCGGGACATGAACTTGATCCCGACCACCATGTTGAATTCCTCGATCTGGCGCACGCCCTGGGATTTCGGGGCGTCGAGCAGATGCGGGCCGAGCACCGGGTCGGCGGCGATCTCAGCGCCGATCTTCTTCACGATCTTCTTCACCTGGTCGACATCGGTGTCGAACGGCACCCGGAACTCCATCTTCATCACCACCCAGTCGCGGCTGAGATTGGTCATCGCCCGGGCCTCGCCGAACGGCACCGTCTGCAGCGCCCCGCGCTGGTGGCGCAGCTTGAGCGAGCGGATCGAGATCGCCTCGACCGTGCCCTTCAGGTTGCCGATCTCGACGTACTCGCCGATCCGGAACGCGTCCTCGAGCAGGAAGAACACGCCGGAGACGATGTCCTTCACCAGGGTCTGGGCGCCGAAGCCGATGGCCAGGCCGATGACGCCGGCGCCGGCCAGCAGCGGCCCGATATCGATGCCGAGCGCGGACAGCACCACCAGCACCGCGACCGTGGCCAGGGTGACGAAATAGGCGTTGCGGAACAACGGCAGCAGCGTGCGCATGCGGGCCTGCCGGGTGACGTCGGTCGCCGACATCGACGTGGTCGAGCGGCTGAGATGGTGGTCGATCAGGCCGCGACCGAGATGCCACAGCAGGTCGACCACGATCAGCGTCAGCACGATCCGCAGCGCGGCGCGCAGGGCCATCGCCCCCGGCTCCTCCGCCATCATCATGGCGTGCATCGAATCGACGCCCCAGCGCTGCGCCAGGAAGGCGAGGGCACCCAGGATGACCAGCGCCTGGGCCGTCCGCTCGACCAGCATCGCCAGCGGCTTGTCCTTGCCCTCGACCGACCCCGGCGACGCCACCGACCGCGCCGCCTCGCGGATCTGGCGCAGCCCCCAGGGCAGCAGCACCACCACGAAGATGGTGATCGCGGCGCGGGCGGCGCCGAGGGTGACCAGCACCGCCGCCGCCGCCATCGCCACCGTGACCACCCAGCGCGCGAGGTCGTCCTTGATGCCCGGCTCATTGGTCCACGCTCGGCGCCGCCAGGTGAAGGCGACGACCAGGGCCAATACCAGGAAGGAGGTCAGCTCGCGGATCAGCAGAGCCGCATCCTCCGGCGCGTCCAGCCGACGCATCAGCCGGGCCAGGAACACGCCGCCGATCATCACCGTCGGGATCGCGATCAGCCAGCGCATGACCACCGGGATGACTTTCTCCTCGACGACGACCAGGCGCAGGTCCGGCCGGCCGGGGGCGAGGCCGAGCCGCAGCACCGCCCGCGCCAGCCGGGCCACCAGCACGATGGCCAGCAGGGCCAGCACCAGGTGCTGAAAGCCGTTCGGCCAGGAGAAGATCAGGAAGGTGCCGAGGCTGCCGACCGCGAAGGCGACCACCGCACCGACGGCGAAGACCAGGCGGGCGGCGAAGACGGCGAGATGCTCGCCGATCCCGGCCCCGGGGGCGTGGATCAGCCGGTGGCGGATCGAGGCGGTCAGGCGCCGGAACAGCCACTCGACCAGGATGCCGATGCCGACGAAGCCGCCCACCGCCAGGACCAGGCCGATCAGGCCGAGCTCGGACAGGGCCTGGCCGATGCGGGCCCCGACCGCGGCCAGGATGCCCGGCAGGTCGCGCGCGGTCGCGGCATACCATTGCAGCTTGCTGCGGGTCTGCATTCGCATCATGTCGATCTCGTCCATCTTGGACGAAGCCGCGGCGGCCGGCGCCGGCTGCTCGGCCTGCTTCTGCGCCAGCCAGCCCTGCACCTCCGGGTTGCGCAGCAGGTCGAGCAGTTGCTGGACGGAGGCCGGCGGGGGCTGCTCCGCCACCGATGCAGCAGGCGCCGGCGCGGCGGTCGGCGCCTGCTGCGCCCAGGCCATTCCCCCGGCCAGAACCAGCACCGCGATCAACAGGCCCCGAAACCAGCGCATCCGCCCCTCCCCATCCCCGCGCGCATGCTGTCCTGCCGCGCGGCCGGTGGCAACGATCCTCGCAAAGAGGGCGAAGGATCAGTGGACGGCGGCGGGAACCCCGGCCTGCCACGCCGTCCAGTCCCGGACCACGGCCTGGACGAAGGGCGCGCCGACGGCGGTGAGATTGGCGATTGCGATCAGGAAGCCGCCGGACTTGGCCTGCAGCGACTCCGCCACGGTCTGGCCCGGATGGGGCCGGTCGAAATTGGAGGCGGTGCGCAGCACCGCGACCCGCTTCGTGTCCACCAGCCCGGCCTCCTCCCCGCGCCGCAGCGCCTCGAAGGTGGCGTTGTCCTCCTGCTGCGTCGTGCAGTAGCTGCCCTTGCCGTCGGTCAGGAGATCCACCCATGCCTCGGCCCGCTGGCCGATCAGGGCGCCGTGCCAATAAGTGTCGCCGGCCAGCGTGTCGCATTGCACGACCTTCGGCGGCTGGTTGGCCGGGGCGTCCGGGTACCGGGCGCGATAGGCGGCCGCAGTGTCGCCGTCGACCAGCTTCGCATCCTTGCTCAGGGCCAGCGCCGCCTGCAGCAGATCCTCGTTCAGCTGGAACACCTCGGTCCGGTAGTTGAGCGGCGGCTTCCCGGCAGGATCCTTCGCCCCGATGCCGAGATAGCCGCTGATCCAGCCCTGCGGCATCTCGCGGGCATCGATCTCGTGCTGGATGCCGAAATCCACCAGGTAGCGGGCCCAGGCGGCGCTGCCCAGCGTGCCCTTGGCCGGGTCGATCCCGGCGATGCCGGCGATCAGCACGTAAGCCTTGGTCAGGTCGAACTTGCGGCTCCACAGCAGCGCCATGGTCGAGGCCGCGGCATTGGCATGGCCCATGCCGGTGGTCATCTGGCACACGCCGTCGGCATTGCAGTGCACGGCGGGATAGTCGGGCGAGAGGCCGGGAACCGCGATCTCCTGGTCGAGATGCAGCTGCTCGATCCAGGGCTTCGCCTCCGGCCCGAACATCGAGATGACCAGCACCTTGACCGGTCGCGGCGGGGTCTGGGCCATCGCGGGGCCAGCGGCAAGCATGGCCATGGCTGCCGCAGCGGCCGCTCGCTTCAGGGCGGGAAGGGGCAAGGGTCGCTCCATCGCGTCGGGGGAGTGGATCTCGAGCCTATCCTACCGCGTTCCGCGCGCCAGCCGCCGCTCCAGCGCCGTCGCCGCCAGGGCGATCGGGTAGCACAGGGCGAAGTAGAACAGCGCGACGAAGCCGTAGGTGCGGGCGGAATCGAAGGTGGCGTTGACGATGATGCTGCCGGCCTTGGTCAGCTCGACGAAGCCGATCACCGAGGCCAGGGCCGTGCCCTTCACCACCTGCACCAGGAAGCCGACGGTCGGCGCGATGGCGACGCGCAGCGCCTGCGGCAGGATCACCAGACGCAGTTGCTGCGGCCAGGACAGGGCCAGGGCCTGCGCCGCCTCCCACTGGCCGCGCGGCACGCTGTCGACCGCGCCGCGCCAGATCTCGGACAGGAAGGCGGCGGCGTAGAGGGTCAGCGCCACCGCGGCGGCGGCCAGCGGCGGCAGGTCGAGCCCGACCAGCGCCAGGCCGAAGAAGCACAGGAACAGCTGGATCAGCAGCGGCGTGCCCTGGAACAGCTGGATGTAGAGCCCGGTCGCACGCCGGGCCCAGCGCCGCCCGGATAGGCGCAGCAGCAAGAGGCCACCGCCGAGCAGGAAGCCGCCGAGGAAGGCGATCAGGCTGAGGGCCACGGTCCAGCGCGCCGCCAGCAGCAGGTTGCGCAGGATGTCCCAGGTGGTGAAGCCGGTCATGCCGCCACCTGCCGATGCCGGAACAGCCGGCGGCCGACCCGGTCCGACAGCCGGCGCAGGACGATGGCGAGCACGAGATAGATCGCGCCGACCAGCAGATAGGTCTCGAAGCTGAGGAAGGTGCGCGACTGGATGAAGCTGCCGGCGAAGGTCAGCTCGCGCACCGCGATCTGCGACACCACCGAGGAGCCGAGCATGATGATGACGAACTGGCCGGTGAGCGAGGGGTACACCTTCTCCAGCGCCGGGATCAGGATCACCAGCCGGAAGGTGCGCCAGCGCGACAGGCCGAGGCTGGCCCCGGCCTCCCACAGCCCGCGGCCGACCCCGTCGAGGCCGGCGCGGACGATCTCGGTCGAATAGCCGCCGAGATTGACGATCATCGCCAGCAGCGCCGCCTCGACGCTGCCGAGCCTCACCCCCAGCCGCGGCAGGCCGAAGAAGACGAAGAACAGCTGGACGATGAAGGGCGTGTTGCGGATCACCTCGACATAGGCGCCGACGACGATGCGCACCGGGGCGCGGGACGAGCGGCGGCCGAGCGCGCCGAGCACGCCCAGCGCCAGCCCGCCGGCGATGGCGGCGAGGGTCAAGAGGATGGTGAGGCCGATCCCCTGCAGGACCAGCCCGCCATAGCCGGACAGGTCGGCGAAGTGGAAGGTCAAGGGCTCAGACCGGCAGGTCGCCGGGCAGGCCGGCACCGAGCCACTTCTTGCTGATCGCGTCCAGCCGCCCGTCCTGCCGCGCCGCGGCGATGATGGCGTTGACCTTGGCCAGCAGCTTCGGCTCGTCCTTGTTCAGGCCGATGAAGCAGGGCGACTGGCTGAGGATGAATTTCGGCTCCGGCCGCACCGCCGGGTCGCGCGCCAGGATCGCGGCGGCGACGACGTTGCCTGTGGCGATCAGCTCGGTCTGGCCGGAGAGGAAGGCGGCGATCGTCGTGTTGTTGTCCTCGAACCGCTCGATGTCGGCGTCGGCCGGGGCGATCTTGGAGATCGCCAGATCCTCCAGCGCGCCCCGGGTGACGCCGACGGTCTTGCCCGCCAGGTCCTCGACCTTCGCCACGGTCGAGTCGGCCGGGCCGAACACGCCGGAGAAGAACGGCGCATAGGCGCTGGTGAAGTCGATCACCTTCTCGCGCTCGGCGTTGCGGCCGAGGCTGGAAATGATCAGGTCGACCTTGTGGGTCTGCAGATAGGGCAGGCGGTTTGCACTGGTGACGGGCACCAGCTCGACCGTCACGCCCAAATCCTGGGCAATCAGGGTGGCCATGTCGATGTCGTAGCCCTGCGGCTGCAGGTCGGGCCCGGCCGAGCCGAAGGGCGGGAAGTCCTGCGGCACGGCGATCCGGATCACCTTGGCGGCCAGCACGTCGTCCAGCGCCTCGGCTGCGGCCGGCTGTACCGCCCCGGCCAAGCCGGCAGCAACCACGAGGCCGCAGAGCAGCCCCTTCCCCCAATTCCGCAACGACATCCCTGCGCCCCATTCAAACCGGCGCGCCCGCCGCGCCATCCGGCCCTGGGGGTCAGCAAGCGGCGTGCCATCATGGTCGCGCGATCCCCGCCCGGCGCAACAGGCGGCAACAAATCGTTACGCAGCCGAGATTGTCCGGACTGTCCGATGACGTTAGGGAGAGGCGGGATCCACCATCAGGACCAGCCGTTGCCCACATTTCTGTACATCCTCGCCTTCCTCTGCCCGCCGCTGGCCGTCTATCTCGACATCGGCGCCGGCGACGAGCTGCGGCTGAACATCATCCTGACGATCCTGGGCTGGATCCCCGGCATCCTCCACGCCCTCTATATCCTGTCGATCCACCCGCCGCACTGACCGGCAACGCCCGCCGGCACAGGCCGGCGGGCGTCAGTCAATGGGTCAGTCGCGGACATAGTGCTTCCGCATCATCCCGTCGAAGCGCTTGCCCTTCAAGCAACAGCGCTTGAAAGCTCCGGCCCGAGCCGCAGGGGCAGGGATCCCGACGGCCCAGCTTCTCGACCAGCTCCTTGTCACCGTGGACGACGCGATCGCCCCGGCCGACATGGGCCTCGGAGTTGAAAGCCCCTCCGGCGCTTGCTCAGCGGCTCAAAAGCAGTAAGGGGCGTCGAAACGGTCCTTGCGCATAATGACCTCCTCTGGCGCGAGGCCGACCGGGCACGGTCCGGACGGCCCGGCTCGATAGCAGGAAACGGCAGCACCGTCACAGAACGAAATCCGCCGCCACCAGGGCGATGGCGCCGGTCAGCACGATGTGGAAGTCGGAAGCGCCGTCGCCATTGAGGTCGCCGGCGATGGTGGTGGTGGTCGGGCTGGTGACGGCGAAGCGCAGCTGGCCGGCGACACCGGTGTAGAGGCCCGAGCCGATGAAGCTGAAGGCCTGGTTGCCGGCCACCGCAGTGTTGGCGTCGATCGCGGAGAGATCGATCCGGTCGCCTTCGGTCCGGACAAAGTCGCTGATCCGGTCGGCATTGGCCCCGACCACGCTGTGCGTGGCGGCCGCGAACACGAACCGGTCGGCCCCGGCGCCGCCGATGAAGATGTCGGTGCCGGCGCTGCCGATCAGCCTGTCATCGCCCGCCCCGCCGGAGAGGGTGAGGCCGATCCGGCCGGCCGCCATCGCCGCGGCGTTGATCAGGTCGTTGCCGTCGCCGGTGCCGACCGTCAGGCGATCGATGGATTCGGCGTGCTGCAGCGATATCGTCGCCGGCAGGCCGCCGACGCCGATATCGGTGGCCGAGGAGGAGAGCGTGATCGTGTCGGCGCCGAGGGTGCCATCGACGGTCACCGCGTCGGCCGCGCCGTCGCCGGCCGCCGGGTCGGTCCCGGCCAGGTCGATGCCGATCCGGGTGATGTCGGTCCCGGTCAGGTCGTGCACCGCGACCGTGTCGGCGCCGCCGAGCGTCTTGAGCTGGATGCGCTCGACATCGTTCAGGTCCTGGGTGATGGCGGAGACGTCGCGGAAGAACAGGACCCGCCCGCCATTGGCCGCGATGTCGAACGCCTCATTGACCGCCGATCCCACGAAGCTGAGATCGTCGATGCCGTCCTGGCCTTCGATCGTGTCGCTGCCGCAGCCCGGAACCCAGGCGAAGGTGTCGTTGCCGGCGCCGAGGAGGGCGACGTCGTTGCCGAGGCCACCGAACACGATATCGTCGCCGTCGCCGCCCAGCAGCAGGTCGGCGCCGGCGCCGCCGAAAAGCGTATCGTTGCCGGCGCCGCCGTCGAGGGTCAGGGCCAGCGGCGGCGCCGCCAGCGGCCGCGCATCGATCCGATCGTTGCCGCCAAGGCCGTTGATCACGAGCCGGTCGGCGATCTCGGCATTGTCGACCACGATCTGGGCCGCCAGCCCGGTCGCCACCACCGCCGTGCCGGACTGGCTGAGGGTCACGGTCTCGGCGGCCGCGGACCCGTTGGCGGTCACGACATCCACTTGGCCGTCGCCGGCCCCACCGACCGAGGAGCCCTCGAAATCGACCTTCACCCGGGTGACGTCGGTGCCGGTCAGGTCGTTGACGGTGATCCGGTCGGCCCCGCCGAACGCGTGGAACTCGATGCGCTCGACATCGTTCATGTCCATGGTGACGTTGGCGACGTCGCGGAAGAAGCGCGCCCGCCCGCCATTGGCCGAGATGTCGATATTCTCGGCGATGTTCGCACCGCGGAAATCGAGCGTGTCGGTGCCGGCCTGGCCTTCGATCGTGTCGTTGTCGTCGCCCGGCGACCAGACGAACACGTCGTCCCCCGCCCCCAGCAGGGCCGTGTCGTTGCCGTCCCCGCCCTGCACGGTGTCGGCGCCGGCGCTGCCGAGGAAGATATCGGCGCCGAGGCCGCCGAGCAGGGTCAGGCCGATCCGGCCGGCCGACACGGCCGAGGCGTCGATCACGTCGTTGCCCGCCAACGCCGCGATCGTCAGCCGGTCCAGCGCCGCCTCGGCATGCTGCACCGAGATCGTCGCCGGCAGCCCCTTGACGCCGACGACATCGACCGTTGCGACCAGGGTGATCACTTCGTCACCGATGGTGCCATCCGCGGTCACCGTGTCGGCCGCGCCGTCGCCGGCCGTGGGCGTGGTCCCGGCGAGATCGATCCCGACCCGGGTGATGTCGGTGCCGGTCAGGTCGTGCACCGCGAATTTGTCGGCGCCGCCGAGGGCCTTGAGCTGGATGCGCTCGACATCGTTCAGGTCCAGGGTGACGGCGGCGACGTCGCGGAAGAACAGCACCCGCCCGCCATTGGCGGAGACATCGAAGGCCTCGCTGGCGTTGGATCCTACGAAGCTGAGGTCATCGGTGCCGTCCTGGCCCTCGATCGTGTCGCTGCCGTCGCCCGGCACCCAGGCGAAGGTGTCGTCGCCGGCGCCGAGAAAGGCGACGTCGTTGCCACGGCCTCCGACCACGATGTCGTTGCCGTCGCCGCCGAACAGCACATCGGCTCCGATGCCGCCGATGAGCGTGTCGTTGCCCGCACCGCCGTCGAAAATCAGGGCCATCGCCGCTGTCGGCAACGGCCGGGCATCGATCCGGTCGTCGCCGCCCAGCCCGTTGACGACGAGCTGGTCGAGGCTTTCAGCGTGATCGATCAAGAGCTGAGCGGCGAGGCCGGTCGCCACCACCGCCGTGCCGGACAGGGTCAGGGTCACGGTCTCGGCGACCGCCGAGCCGTTGGCGGTCACGACATCGGCCTGGCCGTCCCCGGCCCCGCTGTTCAGCACGGCCTCCAGGTCGACCGTTACCCGGGCCAGGCCGGTGCCGGTCTGGTCGTTGACGGTAACCCGGTCGGCCCCGCCCAGCGCGTGGAACTCGATGCGCTCGATGCCATTCAGGTCCTGGGTGACGCTGGCGACGTCACGGAAGAACCGCACCCGTCCGCCATTGGCGGAGATGTCGATATTCTCGGCGATGTTCGCGCCGGCGAAATCGAGCGTGTCGGTGCCGGCCTGGCCCTCGACCGTGTCGCTGCCGTCGCCGGGCCCCCAGAGGAAGGTGTCGTCTCCGGTCCCCAGGAAAGCCACGTCGTTGCCGCGGCCGCCGGCGACCACGTCGTTTCCGCCTTCGGCGGAGATCACGTCGGCCTCGTCGGAGGGCCGCGGCTGCCCGCCGGTGGCCGACACGGTGGGCGACACGAAGCTGGGGGTGATGGTTTCTGCGACCTCGGTGCCGGTGAACACGGACATGCTGAAATCCCTCGTCTGAAAGAGATCCCGGCGACGGGACGATGCCGCTCCGGGACGATCGCAATCCGGGTCGCTTCGCTGGCGGACGCCGAGCGGCGGCTACCGGTCGAATCTAGCACGAATTCGATATGAATTCGACGGAGAGCGCCGGGCGCCTAGGCTTGCGGCCCGGGCGTCCGGCTCCCGGCTACAGCACGAAGTCCGCCGCCGTCAGCGCCACGGTGCCGGACAGCACGACGTGGAAGTCGGAGACGCCGTCGCCGTTGACATCGCCCGCGATCGTGGTGGTCGTGGGCGAGGTGATAGCAAAGCGCAGCTCGCCGGCATGGTGGGTGAAGAGGCCCGTGCCGATGAAGTGGAACGCCTGGTTGCCGGCCAGTGCGGTGTCGGCGTCGATCGGCGACAGGTCGATCTTGTCGCCCTGGGCGTGGCTGAAATCGGTGATCCTGTCGGCCTTGGGCCCGACCACGCTGTCCGACACCAGGTTGAACTGGAACCGGTCGGCCCCGGCGCCGCCGATGATGGTGTCGGTGCCGGCGCTTCCAACCAGCTTGTCGTTGCCCGCCCCGCCCGACATTGTCAGGCTGATCTTGCCCGCCGCCACCGCCGCCGCGTTGATCACGTCGTCGCCGGCCCCGGCGTCGACCGTCAGCAGGTCGGTGGCCTCGGAATGCGTGATCGAGACCGTCCATGGCAGGCCGCCGACGCCGATCGCCGCGCCCGAGGAGGAGAGCGAGATCTTGTCGATGCCGGCGGTGCCTTCCACCGACACCGAGTCGACGGCGCCGTCGCCGGTCGTTCCGCCCACGGTCGCGGCCAGGTCGATGCCGATGCGGGTAATCTCCGTCCCGGTCAGGTCGTGGACCCTGACCTGGTCGGCGCCGCCGAGGGCGGTGAACTGGATGCGCTCGACGTCGTTCAGATCCATGTTGATCGAGGCGATGTCGCGGAAGAAGGTCGTGCGCCCAAAATTGGCCAGGATGTCGACCGTCTCGGCCGCGCCGGCGCCGAGGAAGGCCAGATCGTCGGTACCGAGCCCGCCCTCGACCGTGTCGCTGCCCTCGCCCGGCGCCCAGAAGAAGGTGTCGTCGCCGGCACCCAGGAAAGCGGTGTCGTCGCCCTTGGCGCCGACCACGATATCGTTGCCGGCGCCGCCGAGCAGCAGATCCGCCCCGGCGCTTCCGATCAGCGTGTCGTTGCCCTCGCCGCCGTCCAGCACCAGCACCATCGACTGCGGCAGCGCCCGCGCGTCGAGCCGGTCGTTGCCGCCGAGACCGTCAACGGTGAGGTGGTCGCCCGCGTCGAAATGCTGGATCGTGGTCTGCGCCGCCAAGCCGTTCACCACCACGGTGGCGTCCGCCCCGATGCCGGTCTGCGACAGCGTGATCACGTCGGCAGCGCCGGCGGCGGCGCCGTTGACGATCACCGTGTCCTCGACGCCGTCGGCAGCAGTGCCGTCATGCACGCCGGCCAGGTCGATCTCCACATGCTTGACCGCCGTGCCGGCGAGATTGTTGACGGTCACCAGGTCGGACCCGCCGAGCGCCTCGAACTCGATGGTCTCGACATTGGTCAGGGTCATGGTGACGGCGGCGATGTCGCGGAAGAAGATCGCCTGCCCGGCATTGGCGAAGATCTGGATGTTCTCGTCGGCATTGGCGCCGTCGAAGTCGAGCGTGTCGAGGCCGGCGCCGCCGTCGACGAAGTCGCTGCCATCGCCCGGGACCCAGCCGAACACGTCGTTGCCGTCGCCCAGGAAGGCGATGTCGTCGCCCTTGTTGCCGTTCACCTCATCGTCGCCGCCCAGGGCGTTGATGGTGTCGACGCCGTCGGTGCCCTCGATGTGATCGCTGCCCGGAGTGCCGTTGATGATGGCCATGGATCGTTTCCCCTTCTCTGCAGGGCGGCCGGCGGCCGCCGCTCGGTTGTCTCGCAGGGCCAGGATGACCGAGGCTGAGGGAGGTTGGGTGTTACCGAGGTCACCCGGCGACCGGTTCCGCATGAGTCCCGCCGCCGGATGTGCTGCAATGGCTGGATCCAAGAGCAGGAGTCGCAACCATGCTGAAGCGGATCGATGCCGGGGTGCTGAGCGTCGCCTATGAGGACAGCGGCGATCCCTCGGGCTGGCCGGCGGTGCTGCTGCACGGCTTTCCCTACGATATCCACAGCTATGACGAGGCGGCGCCGCTTCTGGCCGCGCAGGGCGCCCGGGTGATCGTGCCCTGGCTGCGCGGCTATGGCCCGACCCGATTCCTGTCGGCGGCAACGCCGCGGTCGGGCGAGCAGGCGGCGCTAGGGCACGACCTGCTGGCGCTGCTGGATGCGCTGCAGATCGAATCGGCGGTGCTGGGCGGCTATGATTGGGGCGGCCGTGCCGCCTGCATCGTCGCGGCGCTGTGGCCGGAGCGGGCGCGCGGCCTGGTCTCGGTCAACGGCTACAACATCCAGGACATCGCCAAATCAGGCGAGCCGGCCTCACCCGAGGCCGAGCTCCGCTACTGGTACCAGTATTATTTCCATGGCGAGCGCGGCCGGCGGGGGCTGGAGCGCAACCGGCGCGAGCTGTGCCGCCTGCTGTGGCGGCTGTGGTCGCCGGAATGGCGCTTCGACGACGCCACCTATGAGCGCACCGCCGACTCCTTCGACAATCCCGACTTCGTCGATGTCGTGATCCAGTCCTATCGCCACCGCTACGCCCTGGTCGACGGCGACCCGGCGGTGGCGGAGGTCGAGCGCCGGCTGGCGGCGCAGCCGCCGATCACGGTGCCAGCTATCACGCTGGACGGCGATGCCGACGGGGTAATGGCGCCCGGCGGCACCGCCCATCACGCCGGCCGCTTCACCGGCCGGCACGAGCACCGGCTGGTGACGCCGGGGATCGGCCACAACCTGCCGCAGGAAGCGCCGGAGGCCTTCGCCGATACGGTGCTGACGGTGAAGGGGTGGGCCGGCGGCTGAACCCTCAGACCTAAACCGTCATTGCGAGCGCAGCGAAGCAATCCAGGGGCCGCACGCACCGGCCCCTGGATTGCTTCGTCGGCTTCGCCTCCTCGCAATGACGGGGAGGGAGTGAGCGTTGTGATCGGCCGCTCACCGCCCCCCGTACTGCGCGTCGTGCAGCCGGCGGTAAAGGCCGCCGGCGGCGACCAGGTCGCGGTGCCGGCCCTGCTCGGCGATGCCGTTGGCGTCGACCACCACGATCCGGTCGGCGTCCTGGATGGTCGCCAGGCGATGGGCGATCACCAGCGTGGTGCGGCCCTGCGACAGCTCGGCCAACGACTGCTGGATCGCCCGCTCGGTCTCCGTGTCCAGGGCCGAGGTGGCCTCGTCCAGGATCAGGATCGGCGGGTTCTTCAGGAACATCCGGGCGATCGCCAGGCGCTGCTTCTGCCCGCCCGACAGCTTCACGCCGCGCTCGCCGATCACCGTGTCCAGCCCGTCCGGCAGGCCGGCGACGACGCCCTCCAGCCTGGCCCGCCGCGCCGCCTCCATGATCTCGGCCTCGGTCGCGCCCAGCCGGCCATAGGCGATGTTCTCGCGGATGGTGCCGGCGAACAGGAACACATCCTGCTGCACCACGCCGATCTGGCGGCGCAGCGAGGTCATGGTCATGTCGCGGATGTCGATGCCGTCGACGGTGACGCGGCCGCCCTGGACCTCGTAGAAGCGCGGCAGCAGCGAGCAGATCGTGGTCTTGCCGGCGCCCGACGGGCCGACGAAGGCCACGGTCTCGCCGGCCCGGATGGCGAGATCGATGCCGCGCAGCACCGGGGTGCCGTCGCCATAGCCGAAGCTGACGCCCTCGTAGCGGATGTCGCCCCTGAGCACCGGCACGTCGATCGCGCCGGGCCGGTCGACGATGTCCGGCTCGGTGTCCAGGAGCTCGGTGTAGCGGCGGAAGCCGGCGATGCCCTTGGGATAGGTCTCGATCACCGAGTTGATCTTGTCGATCGGGCGGAAGAACACGTTGACCAGCAGCAGGAAGCCGACGAAGCCGCCCTCGCTGAGCCGGCCGGTCAGCACGAAATAGGCGCCGGCGATCATCACCACCATCTGGATCAGCCGCATGCTGAGATAGCTCAGCGAGGTGCTGGCCGCCATGATCCGGTAGGCGTCGAGCTTGGTGCGCCGGTAGTTCTGATTGTCGTCGGCGAACAGCCGGCGCTCATGCTCCTCATTGGCGAAGGCCTGCACCACGCGGATGCCGCCGACATTCTCCTCGATCCGCACGTTGAAGTTGCCGACCCGGCCGTACAGCGCCTGCCAGTTGCGGGTCATGCGGCCGCCGTAGCGGCTGGTCAGCCAGGCGGTCAGCGGCACGATCGCCGCGGTGATCAGCGCCAGCTCCACATTGACCGTCAGCATTAGCGCGAAGGCGCCGATGAAGGTCATCACCGCGATGAACAGGTCCTCCGGCCCGTGATGCGCGACCTCGCCGATCTCCTCCAAATCCTTGGTCAGCCGGCCGACCAGATGGCCGGTCTTCTGGTTGTCGAAGAAGGAGAAGGACAGCTTCTGCAGATGGTCGAAGGCCTTCCGCCGCATCTCGGTCTCGATGTTGATGCCGAGCATGTGGCCCCAATAGGTCACGATCGCCATCAGGCCGGTGTTGGACACGTAGATGACGAGGAGGCCGGCGGCGGCGAGCAGGATCAGCGCCCAGTCGCCGCTCGGCATCAGGCTGTCGATGAAGATTTTGACCGCGATCGGGAAGCAGAGCTCCAGCAGGCCGGAGACGATGGCGCAGCAGAAATCGAGCAGGAACAGCCCGCGATGCGGCCGGTAATAGGCGAAGAAGCGTCTCAGCATCGGTCGTCTCGAAATCAGGCGCCGGACTGCCACACCCGGATCGAATCGACGGGATGCAGCAGCATCAGCACGTTCAGGGTCAGGTTGTCGCGGATCAGCCAGCCGGTGAACAGCTCGAAGACGATCGCCAGCGCCACCGTCAGCCACAGCGGCGCCCGCGCCGCGAAGAAGAAGCCCAGCGTCATGAAGCCGATGTCGGAGACCGAATTGATGACGCTGTCGCCGGTGTAGCCGAGCGCGATCGTCGCCTCGCGATAGCGGTCGATGATCGTCGGGCTGTTCTCGGCGATCTCCCAGGCGGCCTCGATGGCGATGGCGATCAGCGCCCGGGCGCCGAGCGGCAGCCGCCGGGCCACGAGCCAGGTCAGTCCGAAGAACAGGAAGCCGTGGATGATGTGCGACGGCGTGTACCAGTCGGCGATGTGCTGGGAGTTGTCCGCGCTGAGCACGTCGGAGGTCCACAGCTTGACCGTGCCGCAGGTGCAGATCGGCACCCGGCCCATGGCCAGGAGAGTGGCCGCCGTCGCCGCGATCAGGCCGAGGCCGAGCAGGATAAAGACACCCGGCGACAGCCGGCCCGGCCGTGACGTCCTGAAAGATCTGTTCACCATGGGCGCAGTCCTAGCACGGCTGGAGGGCTGCGGAGCATTCGCAGATTTCGGGACGACGCAACGCTTTCGGCATGGCATGGCAGGACAGTCATACCAACGGCCTGAAGTATTGAATCGTCATGGCGAGCCCCCGGAGGGGCGCGGCCATCCAGCGCCGCTCGCATCGGCCCCTGGATGGCCACGTCGCTGGCGCCTCGCCATGACGAAAAAGGGCAGAGTTGATCTCATAGGCCGTCGCGATCACAGATACGGCGAAGCCAGCCACACCGTCCGGTTGCGCAGCCGGGTCAGGAACGGCCGGGCCCGCAGCGTCGCCAGCGTCTCCGGCCGGGCCGAGGCGATGCGCTTCCGGATGGCCGCGTCGACCTCGCCGGCCACGTCGCGGTCGTAGATCTCGACATCGAGCTCGAAATTGAGCCGCAGGCTGCGCGAATCGAGGTTGGAGGAGCCGATCAGCGCCCAGGCGCCGTCCACCGCCATCAGCTTGGAATGATCGAACGGCCCGCTCGTCCGCCACACCCGGCAACCGGGCCGCAGCACCTGGTCGAGCTGCGCCGTCATGGCGGCGTCGACCAGCGCCAGGTTGTTCACGCTGGGGATGACGATGTCGACCTCGACCCCGCGCTGCGCCGCGATGGCCAGGGCGCTGGTCAACGGCAGGTCGGGCAGGAAATAGGGCGAGCAGATCCGGATCGAGCGCTGCGCCACGGCGATCGCACCCATCACCAGGCTGTGATTCGAGCCCAGGGTGACGTCCGGCCCGGACAGCACGGCGCGGGCCAGCACCGACGGCGCCGGCTGCAGCTGCGGCGCCGACTGCCAGGCCTTGCCGTGCAACCGCTCCCCCGTGGTGAAGCGCCAGTCCTGGGCGAAGGTGGCCAGCAGGCTCTGCACCATCGGTCCGCAGACCCGCGCGTGGGTGTCGCGGGCCGGCGGCCCGTCGGCATAGGCGCTGGAGAATTGGGCCCGGATGTTCATGCCGCCGGTGAAGGCGGTCTCGCCGTCGATCACCAGCAGCTTGCGGTGGCAGCGCAGATTGGCATAGGGCAGCCGCAGGCCGATCAGCTTGCCGTTGAAGCGGGCAGTCCTGACGCCGCTCTCCCGCAGCAGGCCGACGATCTGGGGCCGCGAATAGCGGGCGCCGATAGCGTCGATCAGCACCCGCACCGCCACCCCGCGCCGCGCCGCCTCGATCAGCGCCCCGGCGATCTCCCGTCCGACCGCATCATTGTCGAAGATGTAGCTCTGCAGCGCGATTGACGACCGGGCGCCGCGAATCGCCTCCAGCATCGCCGGATAGGTCTCGTCGCCGCCCCGCAGCAGCCGCAGCGCGTTGCCCGGCGTCACCGCGAAGGGCGAGACCTTGTCGCCGAGCCGCTGCAGCGAAGCGAATTGCGGCGCCGAGGCCTCCGCCACATCGATCGCCGGGCTCGTCTCATGGTCGTCCATGCCGGTCCCGGACCGGCGCCGCCGACGCGCGATCGCGGCGCGGCGCACCCGGTTGATGCCCAGCACCAGATAGATCAGGGCGCCCAGGATCGGGTTCAGCACGATCACGCCGACCCAGCCGGTGGCGGCGCGCACATCGTCCTTGGTCATGATCGCATGGATGGCGCCGGCGATGCCGAGCACGAGGCTGGCCGCCAGCACGATGTCGGACCAGTACGTCGTCCAGAATCCGTTCATTCCGTCCATGGGTCGATGTTCCGCCGTTCCATCCCCTGCCGGCAACACCGGCGGCCGGCAAGGCTCAGCGACGCTGCAGGGGAAAACGATGCCGGGCGTCTTGACGCCCGCCTGGACCTTCCGATAATTTGGATCCATGGATCCAAACTCGATTGCCGATGCGCTGCGGCACGACATCGAAGCGCGCCTGCTGCCGCCGGACACGGCGCTGAGGCAGGAAAGCCTGGCGCTGCGCTTCGGGGTCAGCCGCCAGCCGGTGCGGCAGGCGCTGGACCGGCTGCTGGCCGAAGGGCTGGTGATCCGCCGGTCCGACCGCAGCCTGGCCGTCGCCGGCCTGTCGGCCGGGGAAAGCCGCGACCTGGCCGCACTACGCATCCTGGTCGAGGGCGAGGCCCTGCGCCTGTCGCTGCCCCGGCTGGAGCCGCGCGACCTGCGCCGGGCCGCGCGGCTGGCCGAGGACCTGGCCGAGGAAGAGAATCCGGCGGCGATCGAGGAGTTGGACGTCGCCTTCCATGCCGCCCTGTACGGCGCCTGCGGCAATGCCCGGATGCTGCGCCTGATCGATTCGCTGCGACGGGAGGGACGACGCTCCTACGCATTGCAGCCCCCGGGCTCCGCCTTCCGGGCCGCGATGGCGCGGCAGCACGAGGCGATTCTCGCCGCCTGTCGGGCCGGCGACGCCCCGGCCGCCGTCGCAGCCCTCGCCGCCCATCTGCAGGCGGCCGCCGATCCGCAACCAGGAGAGATCTCGTGAGCCAGTATCAGGCCACCGTGCTGTGGCAGCGCCCGCCCGACATCGCCTTCACCGACGGCCGCTACAGCCGGGCGCATCTCTGGCGTTTCGACGGCGGCGTCGAGGTGCCGGCTTCGGCCTCGCCGCATATCGTGCCGCTGCCCTTCTCGGACCCCGGGGCGGTCGATCCGGAAGAGGCCTACATCGCGGCCCTGTCGAGTTGCCACATGCTGACCTTCCTGTCGATCGCGGCCAAGCGCCGCTTCGCCGTCGACGGCTACAGCGACACGGTGGAGGGGGTGATGGAGGAGAACACCGAGGGCCGGATTGCGGTCACCCGGGTGGTGCTGAACCCCCGCGTGACCTATGTTGGCCCGGTCCCGGACCGGGCCACAGAGGAGGCGATGCATCACGCCGCCCATGAGCAGTGTTTCCTGGCCAATTCGGTCAGGACTCTGATCGAGACTCGGCTGGACTGACACTCAGTTCCGTCGTCGGTCTTACTCCTTGTGCAATGGTCAGGCAGGCCCTGGCCCTTGCAGATGATCTCTGTCGGCACCATCTGTAATGCGTGAGATGCATGTCAAACATGCAAAACTTACATTTTGAGGATGTCTCGCACCTCAAAATTTGAAATTCTGTTTCAAAGAGTTGGTCATTCTTGAGCCTAGGCTCGTGCTCCGCTTGCGGGGCACAATGAAACAACTCCGCATCCAGAAATTTTTATCCACTTTTGGGAGTGCTTGAAACCATTCCCATCTCGACAATTATAAGATTCCCCTGGTCGGAAATTAAATTTCGACCTAAGGAAAACTTATAACCTAGAATGCTATCGATGTTGTGAGCCAAAGGAGGAGAGTCCGGATTTGTCATGATCCTTTAAGTTGTTTGTAGACGTCGATTTTGTGATCTTAGGTCGAGAGCGGCGCCATGTGCAGGCAGCGCTGGGACCGATACTGAAACGCGATAGCGGAGAATGAATATGGCTTTGTCACTGGAACTCCTGGGGCTGTTGGGCGTCAACCTCGAAGACAGCAACGACGACGTGCTTGTCGGCGGTAACATCATCGACGTGCTGAGCGGCGGCGATGGCGATGACGTCATCGAAGGCAAGGGTGGCGCCGACGTCCTCAGCGGCGGCGACGGCATCGACACCCTGAGCTACGAGACCTCGCCCGCCGCGGTGAATGTCAACCTGACGCCCGGCCTGCTCGGCCTGATCAGCTTCAACAGCGGTGGCGACGCCACCGGCGACCTGGTCAGCCTGGGCTTCGAGAACGTCGTCGGCTCGGCCTTCGCCGACACCCTCACCGGCGACGCCACCAGCAACACCCTGGTCGGCCTGGCGGGCGACGACACCCTCAATGGCGGCGCCGGGAACGACGTGCTCGTCGGCGGCTCCGGAAATGACCGGATGGACGGCGGCACCGGCATCGACACCGCGAACTATGTCGATGCGACCACGGCGATCATCGCCGATCTGACCGCGGGCACGGGCACCAATCCGGCCGGCACGGAACACGACACCCTGATCGGCATCGAGAACCTCACCGGTTCGCGCTTCGCCGACACCCTGACCGGCGACGCCGGCGACAACGCGCTCGTGGGCGGCGCGGGCGACGACGTCATCACCGGCGGCGCCGGCAAGGATGCGATCGACGGCGGCACCGGCCTCGACCGCGCCAGCTACGCGGCCTCCAACGCGGCCGTGACCATCAGCCTGACCACCGGCATCGCCACCGGCGGCCATGCCCAGGGCGACGTCCTCACTCATATCGAAAGCCTGACCGGCAGCGCCTTCAACGACAAGCTGAGCGGCGACGACGGCACCAACGTCCTGAGCGGCGGCGCGGGCAACGACACCATCTTCGCCGGCGGCGGCGACGACGTCCTCTACGGCGGCACCGGAGCCGACCTGATCGACGCCGGCAACGGCCAGGACACCATCTATTATGTGAGCTCGACCGCGGGGGTGACGGTCAACCTGACCACCAACGTCAACACCGGCGGCGAGGCCGCTGGGGACTCGCTGTTCAATGTCGAAAACGTGGTTGGCTCGAGCTTTGCCGACAACATCACCGGCGAAATCCACGACAACAACCTCTCGGGCCTGGCCGGCAACGATATCCTCAACGGTGCCAGCGGCGATGACACCCTCTTCGGCGGCGCCGGGGCGGACGTGCTGAACGGCGGCACCGGCCTCGACGCGGCAAGCTACGAGTTCTCGGCGGCCGCGGTGACCGTCAGTCTAACCACCGGGATCGGCACCGGCGGCGACGCGACGGGCGACACGTTCAACAGCATCGAAAACCTGGTCGGCTCGCGCTTCGCCGACACCCTGACCGGCGATGCCGGCGCCAACGACCTGCGTGGCGGCGACGGTAATGACGTGCTCACCGGCCTCGCCGGCGACGACACCTTCACCGGCGGTGCGGGTGCCGACACCATCAACGGCGGCGACGGGACGGATAGCGCCTTCTACACCCAGAGCAATGTCGCGGTGAACGTGAACCTGGGGACCGGCTTTGCCTCCGGCGGCCATGCCCAGGGCGACCTGCTGATCGACATCGAGAACCTCGGCGGGTCGGAGTTCAACGATACGCTGACCGGCTCCGCCGGGAAGAACATCCTCGACGGCGGTCTCGGCAACGACACCATCCGCGGTGGCGGCGGTGCCGACGACCTGATCGGCGGCGCCGGGGCAGACAAGTTCGTCTTTACCGCGATTTCCGACAGCCCGTTCCAGGCTGGTGACCTGATCCGTGATTTCAGCCATGCCCAGGGCGATGTTATCGACCTGTCGGGGATCGACGCCAACACCGGCGCCGCCGGCGACCAGGCCTTCACCTTCATCGGCAACAGCCTGTACAGCCACACCGCTGGTGAGCTCCGCTTCGCCAACACCGCGCCCGGCGTCGTCACCATCGCCGGCGACGTGAACGGCGACGGCACCTCCGACTTCCACATCAATGTCTACGGCACCAGCGTGACGGCCAGCGACTTCGTGCTGTAAGCGAACGCATTTCGAGCTCGGGGCCGCCCTTCGGGGCGGCCCTTTTTATTTCGGCTGCCCGGCGCCACGCCCTGCGGCCGATCGAAACCCGGTTCGGCCGACGACTCCAGCCCTCGCGGACAACCAATGTCCGGGCCGCGGGGCCGGCGGCGATCCGGCAGATGCCGTGGAGCTGCATACGGCCAACGCATGGCAATCATGCGGCGTACGCAATTAATAGAAATAATTGCGTAAAAATCGGGAATTTAATTGCATGACTTCGGCTCTTCCAGAGCGAGCGGCCGCTCCCGTTCGCCGACGGTAGCGAGTCAACTTCATTGTCTGAAAAATTTTGCGCAACTTTTCTCGACTTTGGAATCATCTCTGCCGAAGCAGTAATGAAAAATCCATCCGCAGAAATGTTATCAATTACTTCGGAAATATCACACTGAAAAGTCTCGACTATATTCTCCGACATCAAGATGATCTCTCCCGTCCCGTCATGGTCCTTTAAGTTGTCTGTAAATGACGATTTTGTAATTCTGGGTCGAGAGCGGAGCCACAGGCCGGCAGCGCTGGGGCCGATATTGAAACGCGATAGCGGAGAACGAATATGGCATTGTCACTGGAACTCCTGGGGCTGTTGGGTCTCAACCTCGAAGACTCCAACGACGACGTCCTCGTCGGCGGCAACATTATCGATATCCTGAGCGGCGGTGACGGCGACGACCTCATCGAGGGCAAGGGCGGCGCCGATGTCCTCAGCGGCGGCGACGGCATCGACACGCTGAGCTACGAGACCTCGCCGGCAGGGGTGAATGTCAGCCTCGTGCCCGGCCTGCTCGGGCTGATCAGCCTGAACACCGGCGGCGACGCCTTCGGCGACCTGGTCAGCCTCGGCTTCGAGAATGTCGTCGGGTCCGGCTTCGCCGATACCCTCACCGGCGACGCCACCAGCAACACCCTGGTCGGCCTGACCGGCGACGACACCCTCAATGGCGGTGCCGGCAACGATCTCCTCATCGGCGGCGCCGGCGCCGACCATCTGGATGGCGGCACGGGCATCGACACCGTGAACTACAGCGAATCGGGCGCCAAGGTGAATGTCGACCTGGCCAACGGCGCCGGCAGCGGCGGCGACGCTCAGGGCGACACGCTGCTCAACATCGAGAACGTGGTCGGGTCGCGCTTCAACGACATCATGATCGGCAGCGCCGCCGACAACAGCCTGGCCGGCGGGGCGGGCGACGACACCATCACCGGCGGCGCCGGGAAGGACGCGATCGACGGCGGCGCCGGCAACGACCTCGCGAACTACTCAAACTCGAACGCGGCCGTCACCATCAACCTGGCCGCCGGCACCGCCAGCGGCGGCCATGCCGCCGGCGACGTGCTGACCTTGATCGAAAACCTGCAGGGCAGCGCCTTCGATGACAATCTGACAGGCAATGACGGCGCCAATGCCCTGAACGGCTATCTGGGCAACGACAGCATCGTCGGCGGCAACGGCAACGACATTCTCATCGGCGGCCGCGGGTCGGACAGCATGGACGGCGGCGCCGGCATCGACACTGCCTACTACACGAACTCCAGCGCCGGCGTGACGGTCAACCTCGGCACCAACATCAACACCGGCGGCGAGGCCGGGGGCGATTCGCTGACCAATATCGAGAGAATTGTCGGCTCGTCCTTCGCCGACAGCCTCACCGGCGACTTCCAGGAGAACGTCCTCTCCGGCCTGGGCGGGGACGACATCCTCAACGGCGGCGCCGGCAATGACATCCTTGTCGGCGGTGCCGGGGCGGATGCGCTGAACGGCGGCGCCGGCATCGACGTGGCCAATTACGAAACCTCGTCGGCCGCGGTCACCGTCGACCTCGACGCCGGCACCGGCATCGGCGGCGATGCCCAGGGTGACACCCTGGTCGGCATCGAGGCGCTCTCCGGCTCCGGCTCCGCCGACATCCTGACCGGCAATGGCGGGTTCAACGACCTGCGCGGCAATGGCGGCAACGATGTGCTCGACGGTGCCGGCGGCGCGGACGATCTGCGCGGCGGCGCCGGGGCCGATACCCTCAACGGCGGCGCCGGAACCGACACCGCCTACTACTTCGAGAGCAATGCCGGCGTGACGGTGAATCTCGTCACCGGCGCGGGCTTCGGCGGCCACGCCCAGGGCGACCTGCTGATCGACATCGAGAATGTCGCCGGCTCGAAGTTCAACGATTCGCTGGTCGGTACCGATGCCGGGAACATCCTCCGCGGCTATGCCGGGGATGATGCCCTGCGCGGCGGCGGCGGCGCCGACCAGTTGGTCGGCGATGCCGGGGCCGACAAGTTCGTCTACGTCTCGACCGGCGACAGCAACAACGTCACCGGCGTCGACCTGATCCACGATTTCGGCTCCGATCAGGGCGACAAGGTCGATCTGTCGGGAATCGACGCCAACACCGGCACCGCCGGCAACCAGGCGTTCAGCTTCATCGGCACCGCCGCCTTCAGCGGTGCGGCGGGCGAGCTGCGGTCCTTCACGGCCGGCACCGGTACCATCGTCTGGGGCGACACCGACGGCAACGGCGCCGCGGACTTCGTCCTGAGCTTCGTGGGCACGCTTACCTTCGCCGCGTCCGACTTCGTGCTGTAGGCGATCGACACGACCAGGGCCGCCCTTCGGGGCGGCCCGTTTTCATGCCGTCGCCTCGGCCGCCCGGCGCCGCGCCTCCTCGGTGGCGCGGCGGAAGCGGGCCAGTCGCCGCTCGGCCCGCGCCATACGCTCCGGCCGCGGCTCGTGGATCGCGCCGACGGTGTCCGGCGGCGTCGGCCATCCC